>DJEI01000026.1 GCA_002431865.1 Lachnospiraceae bacterium UBA5902 | reverse complement strand
TCTACTTATTTGTTTCAAACTTCCTCTCTCCTTTCTGTCGGCTTTGCCGCATTAAACACTTTTTGAAATGCTTCCTCTCTCATTGGCATATCACTTCGTTTTGGTATTATGAATGGTATTTATCTGCAAACAGGACAACTGCCTGTTTTAAGACCTCCATCTGGGACTTTAAATAATATTCATCCTCGAACATCGCATAGTGCACGCAGGCACGGATAAATATAAATATAAACGGAGTAATTACCGTATATGGTATACCAATCTTCGGCTCCAGTTGCTTTGCGTACTTGGTATAACGCTCGTTTACACCTTCGAAGAACTTTTTCCCATATTCAATATATTGGGGAAGTGTATAGACCTGATACATCAGTCTATATTTTTTTCCATGCTCCCGTGCCGTCCAATATGGTACTTCTTCGATAAACCGCATAACATCCTTCGGATCTGTCGGAGCTTTTTTCATAAAATCGTCCTCAACCTTTTCCATACAATATGCAGTAGACTCAATAATTAACTCATCAAGGTTCTTAAAATACGAGTATAAATTAGCCTTCGTGCAGCCACAGGCATCCGCCAGTGCTTTGATTCCGGTTCCCGTCAGTCCATTTTCCGCATAGCACGCAAAGCATTTTTCCATAAGCTCCCGCTTACGCTCATTGTGCTGTTGCTCTGTTGTCTTCATATTTATCGATTCCTCCTGTGTATACCGAACGTTCGTTTAGCATTAGTATGCCATAGACTTATAATAATTTCAAGAGTTTCCTGCAAAAAACAGGGAACGATATGATACCGCTCCCTGTCCTTCTATTTTCTTCCCTTTACCTTCCGCCGCGTACTGCAGCGTGCCTCCTGATTGGCATAGGCAATCTTCTGCGCTTCCTGCAACAGGGCATTGCCCTTTCCTGTCCGCGTATAAACGCAATCATACGCACCAATATAAGGGCGCATGCACTCTGTAAACTGCTCCGCCTGTTCCTTCTTCGCTGAAAAGCAATCCGGCACGGCAAAGAAACGGTCGTTGCTTCTTTGTCTGCCATGCTTGACCAGGATATATTTCTGATTCTCAATCGGTGCAAAAAACTCATTCACACACCGGGAAAAAACCGCGCCATCTCTTCCGCTTCCGCCCTGCAGATATACGACATGTTTATATGCCTCCGGCGTCTCCGTCACAACCGTACTGTCTGGCATATCCAAAATCTTCTGTCTCTCCAGTGCTTTCCGGATTCCCTTGCCAAATGTCTTCAGCCGTTCGTACGGACTTCCAAGCATAAACATTTTCGGAAAGCAGAACGAAAGCATCCCCAATCCCGCCAGTGTAAATATTCCAGCAAAAGTTCCAAGCCACGCACTCCCGGTTTTCGCACCTGTCTGCGCCGCCATATACCACGCAGCACACAGCAGAAATATTGAGAATATCATCTTTGCAACTGCATCATGAAACGCCGCCCTTGGCACCGCTTTATCACGCACCTTTACCTCTGTCACGACCTCCATCTTCGGATAGATCGTGAGCGAACGGTTCCAACGCTCCCGCAAGCGGCTCCGCTCCTTAGATAAGGCAAGTATCGCCGCATTCATATTCGCTACATTTGCCTTTGTAAATGGTTTCTGTATGATTGACAGACGTGCCAGACCATTTTCAATCACATCCTCGGTGTAATGCAGCCCTAGGAAATGTTCCATTCGTCTTGTAAGCATCCGGTAATCTTCACTTGTTTCCGGTCTGGTTCCGAACGAACTCTCATACCACGGTTTTAAGCACACCAGATGCCAGATATTACTTGTCTTGTCCGGTTCTCTGTCCCATGTGCGGATGGCTCTGCCACGCATCTGATTACTGAGCATAAACGAACCAACGGTACTTGCAAGGATCAGGGAATTGATGCACGGCGAGTCCCAGCCTTCTCCAAGCAATGATTTCGTACCAATCAACACCTGTATATACCCATCTGCAAACAACTGTGTCACCGCCGGTATCAGGAAATGCGAGTCGCCAACCGCGGATACCTTCACATACTCTGTCTCCGGCAGACTTCCAAGCTTTGAAAATGTCACCGTGCCTGCATCACCCACAATTTTTGATAGAGCCTTCTTCGCCCCGGCGGGTATCACAATGATACTCCCACATAACACGCCAAGCCGCATGTCCGACCACATATCCTGCGCATCCCGTCGAAGATTCTCAAAGAATGGCAGCACCCCCAGCAGATTCACATCTGCTTCCCGGTTTCCGATTGATTTTTCATGTTCCTTTCTTATGTAATCCGTAAGGATCAGCATATGCAGCTTTCCTCGAAGTGATGCATATTCATGCTGTGTGATCTGGCGGATGCTTTCAATCTTCCCAAGCGAATTCGTCAGATGCTTCTCTATCTCCGGATCTAATTCCTCACAGTCTGGATGCGCCTGCATATACCGCATCACTTCCGCTTCTTCCTGCTTTGTCGGATAATTAAAATACACATAATCCTGATGCGGGCAGAGACTTCCCTCCTTCACCAGCTCCGGTGTCGTGATCTCCTCATCAATCTCGCCACACATCGCGATATAACGGTTCCACATGGCAGGTGTCGAATCATATGGCGGTGTCGCAGTAAGCGCGATCGTTGTTACATCTGTCAGCTTCTCCTTCAAACTTTCCAGAGATTTCCACCACTCACTTCGCAGATGATGACATTCGTCGAGACAAAGCGTATCTACCTTTGCATCCTGCAAGACCTGAAACAGGGAAAATCCCTTATAATCTTCCTCTCCATCCTGTATCTGCGTCATGGCACTGTGCAGTGCCTGATATGTAGTCACCGTAATCGACCGTGGATTTTTCAGACTCTGAGACAAATATGCTTCCGCGTCCACGCCATCACACAAAAATGCCTCTTTGATCCGAGCGATCCACTGCTCGCGGATCGTAATGGTCGGCACAAGCACCAGTGCCGTTCCCTGCAGACTGCGTATCAGTTCAATTCCAAGCGTCGTCTTTCCTGAACCCGGAGCCGCCACGATATGAATCTTGCCATCCCGCACATAATGCTCTGCGCGATCCAGCACCCGTGCCTGATACACACGCCAGGTTCCCTTAAATTGTAAAATGTTTTCGTAGTTCATGATTATATTTTCACTTCTCCCGACACCTCGGAAAGCCCTCTATCTTTACTTTATCTCGCTGAAAACCACATTACCAAAAGTCCTACCGGCAAAGCAATCACTGCCTGGGTAAACATTCCAATCACTGCATATTTGATATGATGCCAATAATCATGGTAGGCATCCACCAAATCCTCAGTTCCCGGAATTATCATTTTCTTGCTATGGCAAAACCACAGACAATCCACTACCAATGCGTCAAACCACATCTCTGCTACCCACATGATATATCCATGAAACCATCCCTCAAAAAACGTACGGGCACCGCCGATGAAATACGCCAACGCTGTCTGCAAAAATATGTATCCGATAAAAAATCCAATTTTTCCTATCGTAGCTTTCTTCGTAAGTTTCCAGGAACTTTCCTGAATCAATCCAAGCTCTCTGCATCGATCCTGTATCGCCTTTGGGTATTCCTGGATCATACCAAGCCTGCCCTTCTTCGCCATATTGATGCCACAAATTGTGAAAATAACAACATTAAAAATAACGATCTCTAATAAATAATTCATTTTGCCTCCTTAAAACACAATATCCCGATAACCAATATCATATGTGAATTCATGCTGGACGTAGTAATACTTCGCTATCTTAAGGTGTATTATACTAAAATGATGCAAATAATACTACAAATTTACAGTATTTTTCACTCTATTGTGGTAAAATCAAAGTCGGATTTTTCAACAG
The DNA here is from genome assembly GCA_002431865.1 of Lachnospiraceae bacterium UBA5902. Classification (GTDB taxonomy): domain Bacteria; phylum Bacillota; class Clostridia; order Lachnospirales; family Lachnospiraceae; genus Coprococcus_C. Next base: position 34 of record DJEI01000026.1, on the reverse strand, counting down.
CGTAGCAATAATGTATTTGTCAACCGAAAATTCG
>DJEI01000029.1:3136-3320 GCA_002431865.1 Lachnospiraceae bacterium UBA5902 | reverse complement strand
TGAAATCAGCGATGCATATCCAGATCTGACGAACACAAAGATTCGAAATGTACTGGCAGCCTTTTTATTTACCGGAGATGACGTATTTAAGAAGATTGAAGACTTGAGCGGTGGTGAGCGCGGACGTGTGTCTCTTGCCAAGCTCATGCTCTCTCCTGCCAATTTCTTAATCTTAGATGAGCCG
>DJEI01000029.1:0-3114 GCA_002431865.1 Lachnospiraceae bacterium UBA5902 | reverse complement strand
GAGCCGACAAACCATCTGGATATCCAGTCCAAGGGTATCTTAGAGGATGCGATCCGCAGCTATACCGGAACCGTATTTGTTGTCAGCCATGACCGTTATTTCATCAACCGGATTGCAACCCGGATTTTGGAATTAAAGGACGAACAGCTTTACAGCTTTATCGGAAATTATGATTACTACGAAAGTCACAAGGATCAGGTGTACGAGGCGGTGCTGAAACAGACAGACGCTTCCATAGATGCCGTGACAGCTCCATCTGCCACTCCTTCCGGCAAAGATGATTACAAAAAGCAGAAGGAAGAACAGGCACGACTTCGTAAGAAAGAAAACGATATCAAAAAAACAGAACAAAAGATTGAAGAAACAGAGGCAGCGATCGCGCAGATTGACGAGGAATTCTTAAATCCTGAATATGCAACAAACTCTGCAAAACTCGGTGAGCTATCAAAAAAGCGCGAAGAGCTGGAAGAAACGCTCTCCGCACTTTACGAGACATGGGAAAACCTGCTCGCTTAAGTTAAAAATAACTTTTCTCGAACTGATTGACCGGCATCGGTTTTGCAAAATAATAGCCCTGGAACAATGTACATCCAAGCTCCTGCATATACTGAAGCTGGTCTTTTTGTTCGACGCCTTCTGTCACTACATGGATATCCAGCTCCTTTGCCAGATTCAGTACCATTTCCAGAATCATCCGGCTACGCTCCGGATCTTCATTTCTCCGCAGGAATTCCATATCAATCTTGATTGCATCCAGATTCATGTCCTGCAGCATATTCAATGACGAGTATCCACATCCAAAATCATCCATCACCACACGGAACCCATATGTCCGAAGCTCATCGATCAACGCCAGATGTTTATTCGCATCTTTCATGACGGACGTCTCTGTAATCTCCAGATGCAGCTTATCCGGATCGATCTCATAACATTCCACCAGAGTTGTCAGGGTTGTATAAATATCTAAGAAATAAAAATCCTTCGGTGATACATTGACCGATATGTAATACTGCTCTTTCCCCATCGCTTTCCAACGCTGCAGCTCCTTACAGGCCAGTTCCCATACATACTGATCCATTGCACTGATCAGCCCGGATTTTTCAAACACATCGACAAATTCCTCCGGCAGCATCATGCCATGCACCGGACGGAACCAGCGTACCAGAGCTTCCGCCCCCAGCATCGTTCCCTGCTCATCCACCTGTGGCTGCAAATACAACCGGAACTCCTGCTTTGCGATAGCCGAACGAAAATCGCTCACCATATGCTGTCTCTCAAGCATCTGCTTCCGCAATTCATCATCATAATAAGCGATTGACTGCTGGTAATCACCCTTAATCGACTCAATCGCCAGAAACGCACGGTCACAGTAAACAGAGACCGGAGTCTTCACATTTCGAATTGGACAGATGCCAGTATATATCCGCGCATGATATGAGTTGTCATCGCCTATACGGCTGATCAGATCCAGTTCCTCCAAATATCGCTCATGGTTGAGCTTCTCATCGCGCACGCAGACCGCAAACCGGTCTGCCGAAAGTCTCGCCAATACTGTATCGCCCGATGCCAGATTTCGGAACATGTTTGCTAGTGACCGTAACACTGCGTCGCCGCACTCAATTCCAAACACATCGTTGATGATTTTGAAGTTTTGGATATCTGCACACAAAATGCTATACTTCACATTTGGATTTGCCATAATCTGTTGCTCCGCCACCTCATAGAAATGCTCGCGGTTAAACAATCCCGTCAGAGAATCATAATTACTCCGATACCGCTCCTCCTCCAATCGTTTCCGGTGTTCTGTCTCATCGTGCAGCACATAATAACATCCGATAAAACGGTTATCTTCATCCCAGATTCCCCGATATCGTGCCACAAAATAACGTTGTTCTCCATTGATTTCTGTCTCGCCATTCCAACTACATTCCTCGATTTCTTCCGGCTTGCGGTCACCGACCCATGTCCGGTAATATTTCTCAATCTCCCGGATATCCTTATCGACGTGGAATACCTGTTTTGCATACTCATTGACATAGATACACCGACCATTGATATCCATGCATATAACCCCATCTGAAAAGTTCTGTACTGCCATAACAAGTGTTTTCTCCACCAACCCCTTTGGCACATAATGAAATGTAAAATAATAAATGGCCGCTGCAATCATCCCATAAAACAGTACAGAAGAGTCAAACTCTAACTTTAGGATTTCATATATAACATTCGCAGCAATGGTGAAAAGGAAGCAATACAAAATTGCAAAGTACTGCTTTACATAGATGCGTGCAGCCTTATAGATCTCATATAACAGCAACAGCAATATCAAAATAGCAAATGCGTACACAAATGCCTTATGATACTTATACATACTCGTCCGATGTGCAACCTTATAATAATATCCACTGGATTCGTCTCCGGACAAAACCACAGAAAACAGGTTCTTCTGAAATACATTGATAAAGCACAGCACTCCATCAATTGCAATCAAAGCTCCAACGATGATGCCTCCCCATTTGTTCACGAATCTTTCCTGCGTAAAATCATTGATATATATGAAAAACAACAGAAGTACAAAATCACTGCACCAAAAATACAAACCATACGATACCAACGCAAACGTCTCATTGATATTCAGAATCGTCATGGCATAGAACAAGATCGTCGATGCCGCCGCAATATGCAACCGTACCACATCTTTAACAACCTGTGTCCGCTCTGTTTGATTGATCATAATAATGCGATATGCTAACAAGACAATCATGATCAGCATAACCGCTAACATCGCACTTTTCAATCCTATCTCTCCTAACCTTCCGCCGAAATATACTTATCCTCATAGTCCCACACGGACATTGGTTTCGCAAAATAATACCCCTGGAACACATCACATCCCATATCCTTCAACGCCTCTACCTGTTCTTTCGTCTCAACACCCTCAGTTACAACCTCCATACCAAGCCGTTTCGACAGATGAATCACGTTGCTGACAATCGACATGCTCCGCTCGTTGTTTCTCGTCTTGCGCAGGAATCCCATATCCAGCTTGATCGTATCCATCTTAATATCCTTCAGCATGTTCAAAGAGGAATATCCGCTTCCAAAATCATCCAT
>DJEI01000068.1:8342-14781 GCA_002431865.1 Lachnospiraceae bacterium UBA5902 | reverse complement strand
CTACTTCTTTGTTTCAAACTTTCTCCTTCCCGCTCACATGGTTGCTGCCGCTCCACATTAAGCCTGTCTCTTCAATACGCGTATCACAAGTTTTTTTACTTCTGCAAATTCTCCCATCTTAAAATAAGCCACAAACATCAGCAGATTTGACACGATCACAGACACGATTGCCTTCAGGATCAACGCCAGAATTCCAACGCCTGGTATCTGACTTGCAGCCAGATAGGTAAGTGAACATACAATCGCTGTCACGATTGTATAATACAGAAGCTTCCGTATATATTCCCATGCATTCCGCTTAAATAATACTGTAAACAGGTTATGCAAAATCCACGGCATGCCAACAACCAGCACCGAAATAACAGTAGACAGGATAACGCCATAGATGCCGATAAATTGCACAAGAATGATATTCAGCACCAGATTCACAAGTGCCGTCACAAGCGGACGGAACCGGTCTTCATGCCAGATTCCAGCTGCATCCTTGTAAGTGATCAAAATCTGATTCACCTGACTGATAAAAAAATAAATAACAAAACATACAACCACCTCAAATGGAAGCATTCGTTTTTCTTTTACCCAGAGCCGCATAAATGGCTGATACAGGCAGAGCATAACCGCACTGCACATACCGGCAAGCCACATAATAATAAATGAAAGCTTCTTCAGATCCATGTAATTTTTTTCTTCCGTCTCCACCAGAATACTGTTTCCGATACCTGCGGTACACGATACGAACACCACATTCATGATTCCGGTTACCGCAGTCAGCACGTAGTAATAATTGTTGTAAAATGCATTCGCTGCAAGTCCTAAAAATGCAGATATAACAATCGTATCCGCCGAAGATACAATGACCTGTCCCACCTTCATGGTGAAAAGATCTTTGATTCGGTTATTGATTTTCTTTACATTTTCCTTTGGCAGCTTACCGACTGCTTTATACTCCGGATACATCTTGTTCGCAAAATATGCGGTTACAAGGTTCGTCACGATCTGTGTAAAGATCTGCACGATCAGATAGATATAATAATCGCCGATTGTCATAACGACAACTAACTGTGCCGCATACTGAAATGTATTCGTCACAAGCATGACCTTGCTCGCTACATCATTTCTCTGGTGCGCAGTCAGCAGACTGTTCTTGTACGCTAACAGCCAGTACGACATACAGGTACAAAACAGATTGAGCAGATATACCACATAGATGCTCACGCCCTCTGGCATATCGCTCTTTACAAGATACGGAATAAACGGTGTCAGAATTCCACCGACAACCGCGATCACCAATCCGATGATCCGGTAATATTTCTGATATAATTTTAACAACGCGCAGATCTGCTCTTTATCATTGTCGATGATCGGCTGGTACATGGAATAAACCATCGCCGAACCAACTCCCAGCTCCGCAAGGTTCAACACCCACAGCACCGAACCAAACAAGCTGTTTAAGCCGAGATACCCATCGCCCATGTAGTACATGATCGCTGTACGCATGATAAAAGGGAGCAATATCTGATAGCCTTTCAAAAACATGCCAAACACGACATTTCGCGAGGCATTTCTTACACGGGTTTCCTGTTGCATAACATTCCTCTTTCTACTACGAACTTATGATTCCTGTGTGGAATCGATATAGACACGCGGTACACGCTGAGAGATATTACATACGATCTCATCGACATTCGTCTTCAGCAGATCTGCCATCCACTGGATGGAAAGCTCACCGCCAAGCAGTGTCACCTGATCGTTTCTCTGTACGTCCGGAATATCTGTCACATCGATCATGCACTGATCCATGCAGACTCTTCCGATGATCGGTGCTTCCTGTCCACGGATCAGCACCTTTCCTCGATTCGACAAGTCCCGACGGTATCCGTCAGCAAAACCGACTGGCAGAGTTGCAATCTTCGTCGGACGCTTCGTCACGAACGTACCTCCGTAACCAACCTCCGTTCCCGTTGGAACTTCCTTCACCATAACCACATAGGTGTACCAGCTCAGAATTTCCTTGAAGTTCTCTTTCTTAAATCCTTCTTTGTCAATCGGATTCAAACCATATAAGATATCTCCGGCACGCACCATGTCGAGCTGTGAATCCGGCATCAGCAGGATCGCCGGGCTGTTCGCCACATGATACTTCGGAAATGTGATTCCCATTTCCTTTAACTTCTCTGTCATACGCAGGAAGCGGTCAAGCTGCTTCCCTGCACTCTTATGATCGTACTCATCCGCACGTGCAAAATGTGTGAAAATACCTGTCATATGCAGGGATTCCATCTGCGAGATCTCCCTGATTGCTTCAAGCGTCTCATCGTTATCCGGGAACCCGATCCGGCTCATTCCGGTGTCAAGCTTGATCTGTACATTCTGCTTTCTTCCCTGCCGTTTTGCTGCCTCGGCAACCGTCTTTGCGTATTCCACAGAGAATACCGGGAAGTCCAGATTGTAACGGACTGCCTCATCCAAGTCATAATCTCTGGTATCTCCAAGCACAAGAATCGGTTCTGTCGCACCGTGTTCCCGCAGAGCCACGCCCTCGCTCCACAGTGCAACCGCATAGTTGGTCACGCCGCAGGCTTTCAATGTCGGATATAATCCTTCCGCGCCATGCCGGTATCCGTCACCCTTCAAAACCGCCATCAGCTCGACCCCCGGTTTTAATTTCTTTCGGATCTCTGACAGATTATTTTTTAACATTCCAAGGTCGACGACCGCTGCCGTCCGTCCCATCCAAGGTTCCATATCGTTCTTCCCTTCCGTTACTTCCGTTACAAATACAAAAAGAGCCGCACCAAAGTTTCCCCGGTGCGGCAATAATATCTTACATCAATTCATTCATTGAGTCTCTGATGATATCCAATCCGCGAATCAATTCATCATCCGTTGCCACAAGCGCCGGCATCAGCTTCAACACATTGTTGTCACGACCTGCACGCTCCATGATCAATCCCTTTTCAAAGCACTTGTTACAGATTGCCAGTGCAAGCTTTCCATCTGCAACCTGCACGCCCCAGATACAGCCGATTCCTCGGATCTCCACACCTGGTCTTGCAATGTTCTCATCCATGTACTTACGGATGATTTCCTCTTTCCGTTTTACCTCTGCCTCAACCTTATGGTCGAGCATATATTCCAGTCCTGCCTTCGCTGCAACCATAGAAAGCTGGTTTCCACGGAAAGTTCCGTTGTGCTCGCCCGGTGACCAGATATCTAACTCCGGCTTGAACATTGTCAGGGCAAATGGCATACCATATCCACCGATGGACTTCGACATTACGAACATATCCGGTACGATATCTGCACGCTCGAACGAGAAAAAGGTTCCTGTTCTTGCACATCCAACCTGAATATCATCCACGATCATCAAAATATCATACTTATCGCACAGTGCACGGACGCCCTGCAGATATTCATTGGAAAATACATGCACACCGCCTTCTGCCTGTACAGTCTCGATAATGATTGCTGCCGGCTTCTCCACACCAGAGTGGTCATCCGTAAGCAATGTCTCCATATATTTGATTGTGTCTAACTCCGGGAACATATATGGTGCCGGAATATGTGTGACATCGTTCAGACATACGCCTGCGCCGCCACGGCTGCCGGCATCACTTGTCAGAGACAATGCGCCAAGCGTCATACCATGGAAGCATCCCATGAGTGCCCAGATCTGATTTCTCTTCTTTACTTTCCGTGCCAGCTTCAATGCAGCCTCTACGCCATTGGTTCCGGTTGGTCCAGGGAACATCACCTTGAAATTCAACCCTCTTGGCTGTAACACTTTCTCTTCAAAGAACTGCAAAAACTCTTTCTTTGGCACAGTCATCATATCCATAGAATGAAGGATACCATCACTCTGCAGATATGCGATCATCTTTTCCTTTATATAATCATTGTTGTGTCCATAGTTTAACGCTCCTGCTCCACAGAAGAAATCAATATATTCCTTTCCGTTCTCATCCTTCATGATCGACCCCTTTGAAGTCGTAAAGACCGCAGGGAAGCTTCTACAATAAGAACGTACCTCTGATTCATAATTCTCAAATACTTCAACATCAGTCATACACTCGTACCTCCTACTCTGTGTGACTCATTTTCTTCATAATCAAGCTATAATATACTCCTCATTCTCTCACTTCGCAAGTGAAAAAAGAATGATTTCTGTATTTTGGACTTAAGATAATTCCAAATCCGGCTTTTCAAACTCCTTCATCTTCTGGTTATAGGCATCCCGCATCGCGTCTTCATATGGTATTTTCTCCATATCCGCACCTAACATACGCAGAAGGTAATGTGTGAAATCCGGGTTTGCTACAAGGATTGGTCCAAGCATGTAAGTCGCAAGAATCTTTCCTTTGCGTATTCCCTCAAATGCCGACTTCGGATTCATACCGGTTCCAATCTCTACCTTGCAGAAGCTCTCCTGCTCCGGGATTCCAAATGTATGGGAGAAACGGCTTGTATAACCAAGCAATGTAATATTGTCGAATTTTGCCTTCATCAATGTATTGAAACGGTTCGGTGTCTGTCTGACCGAATAGCTGTTTAAGTACGCCAGCGCTTCCACCTTGCTGCCATCTTCCCGCTTGATGTATTTGCCAAGCAGCTCGAGCGCATTTCCGACAAAGAAGAATACTGTCTTCTCTGCATCAAATGCACGGAAGATCTCTTCCTTCAAAGGAAGCAGACGGCTTAAAATCACTTCCTGGCTCTTCTCACTCATGGAGCACATATATACCAGATCAATATCCTCTGTTAAAAACAGCGGCTTCGCGTTCAATGTTGTCTCTACAAATTCTGCATCCGGTAAGCAGAGCTTTAAGTATTGCATATTTCCTTTGTCACCATATAAGGTACAAAGCTCCGGATAAAGGATTTCAATCTTCATTATTTTTCATCCTCCAGTCTCTTCAAAAGCTTCTGCTTCATCTTGCAGGAAATACCATAGGTATCGCAGTCGTATAAAATATATATTTTCTCAACGCCATCTAATTTCACTTTATCGACCGCTGCAACCTCATCAAGATCCCAGGCGATTTTCTCCTCCGGGATTCCGGCAATCAGTGCGCGCACGCGGTGATCCAGGCATCTTGGTCCACAGCAGACTACCTGCATTACATCGTCTCTTGCAAACTGCTCATATTCCAGATCATAAATCCAGCCGATATACTCGATACTCTTCTGTCTGTCGCTGAAATCATCCTCGGCAATCATGATGACCTTCTTGCCCGGCTCCTCTGCCACATACTCGAAGGTACGGCAGGAGCTGACTGCGCTCTGTCCTTTGCTGAGAGCCTGAATAACTGTCACATTTCCAACCTTCGTCTCACTGTAACGGGACTCCGGCACATGAATCTCTGCAATCCGCTTTTTCACTTCATCGGAAGAATATCCAAGCTCCCGCATCATCGTGATTACGGTCAATTCATTATAAATATTAAATAACGCATCATGGATCAGTGCGTACTCGATTTCGTTTCCATCCTTTTCACGGACAATTAACTTCTTGCCTTCCTTGTCGACCTTTGTTGCAAGATAATCTGCATCCGCTGACTTGTAATCGCAGTTTGGACAATAGGCATTTCCAATATGATGATAACGAAGATAGTTGAATTTGAGCTTCGTACCGCATTTTGGACATAATGTATAATCAGCGATCAGGTTATATGGTTCCGTCTTGTCGTCATCCTGCTTTCCGATTCCAAAATAAACATGTTCGCTGTTCGGCTTTAAGTTGCTGCTGCACTGTTCGTCTGCATTTAAGATCAGCTTCGTTGTATCCGGGCAGTATGTGTCAATGACACTGAAAATGTAGTCCGGATGTGCGTTTCGCTTCAGTGAATCACGGAACAGGTTTGTCACAACAAGATAATCCGGCTTTACATATGGAAGGATCAGACGGGATGCGCGCTCGTCCACCTCGAATACTGTTGCATCCACGCGGCATTTGCCAAGCCAGTTGACGCTGTTCAGCAGGTTGGTCACGCAGCCCGGCACGATATTCGAACCGGTCCGGTTGCTCACTACCTTCTTGCCTTCCTTCTCCAGCATATCGGTCAGCATGTTTGATACGGTCGTCTTGCCGTTCGTACCTGTCACACAGATACAGAGCGGTGCCTTCGGTGCCTGCGCCATAAAATCCGGGCAGATCTTTCTTGCAACAACGCCCGGGGTATGCGTACCGTTGCGCCCCGAAAGGCGGATAATGACTTTGCTGAATTTTGCAGCCATGACTGCGATATGATAACGTAACTTCGACATGATTGTCTCCTTTTTCCTTTTGAACATCGCTGGTGTGTGATGAGATAAATTTTTCTCCTCATATATCCAAATACAAATTCATTTCATATATGATGTATTGAAACTAAGAAGTACTAGATGTTCTTAATTTTCTTTTTCTCTATGTCCGCCATCGCCGCCAATTCGCCATCCATGG
>DJEI01000068.1:0-8284 GCA_002431865.1 Lachnospiraceae bacterium UBA5902 | reverse complement strand
TTGAACATCGTGTTCAAACATGGCTGCGCTCTGAAAGAACATCAGGGACTTCTAAGTTTCAAACATATATATATATTTCATGAATTTATATTTGAATATATGTTGAAGATTTCTTTGTCCTCATCACAAACCAGCTACACATACAAAAACTAGCATAAGACAATCCTGTCTTGTTTTGCCTTGATTTTTGTATGAAAGCACAATATCTACTGTATAAAATCCAAGACATTATATATCTTGTGGGTAGGATTGTCAATGTATGGGAATTCTGTTTACTGAATACCTCATTGCTTCTGTCCTGCTTGCTGATTGGAGCAAATCGCTCGACTGGGGATGCTGTACTCCAACCGGATTTTTCACCCATGTCCACATTTGGAGTAATTTCTATTCTTTTTCTAATTTACTCCAACCGGATTTTTTGAATTTATACAGCACTTGGAGCAACTTCTCTATTTTTGCTGTTGTTACTCCTATATGACCTGCTTCATATTTTTTAGTTTTGGAGTTTTGCTTCTTAAAATCAGTTATTTACTCCAATTTAAGTAATACCCTATTTTCATGGATTGGAGTATAGTCTTTATTTTTTACAATTCACTCCAATTCCACCACATCTGTTTTTAATTCTTTTGAAGCATTATTTCTATTACCTACTAATTGCTCCGAAATCACATATGCTGTCTAATAATATGCCTCTATCTTTTACAGATTTCCTTGAAATAGTTCTCACTGTAACAGGTCGTGTTCAAGTGACGCGATCACAGTGGCACCATCGCCGATTGCAGTTGCAATCTGGCGGACAGTCTTGGTGCGCACATCACCGACTGCATATAGAAATGGTACATTTGTGCGGCAGTCTTCGCCAGCGCGGATATAGCCGTTCTCCATCTCCACGACATCCTTCACAAGTGCCGCCTGTGGCTGCATGCCAACCGCGATAAAGATGCCGGATAATGCAAGTTCGCGCGTTTCTGCTGTCTGGTTGTTCTCGATCACAATATGGTCAACCATGTTCTCACCACAGATTTCCCTTACTTCGGTGTGTGGTAAGAATTCGATATTTGCGGCATCGAAGATCCGCTGCTGCAATACCTTGGCACCGCGCAGCTCATCACGACGATGAATCAGGTATACCTTTTCACATACATTTGCAAGGTATAGGGCATCTTCAAGTGCCACATCACCGCCACCGACGACAGCTACCGTTTTATTCTTGAAAAATGCACCGTCACAGGTTGCACAGTACGAAACGCCTGCACCGGAAAACTTTGCCTCGCCTTCCACACCGAGCTTTCGATGAGTAGCTCCTGTTGCCACGATCACCGCCTTTGTCTCGATCACACTGCCATCTTCCAGATGCACTTCCTTATGTTCGACCTGATCGGCAATCGCTGTCACCGTTCCTTCAACAAATGGAACCTCCAGTGCATCTGCATGTTCCCGGAACTTCACCGACAGATCATAGCCGTTTGTTCCATAGAATCCAAGCAGATTATCCACACGGTCGGTTGTAACAATCTGTCCGCCGCTGAACATTTCCTTCTCGATCACTGCCACATCCAGCAACGCACGCTTCGCATAGACCGCCGCCGATAAACCTGCGGGACCGCTGCCTATAATTACGACATCTTTCCTTGTATCACTCATCTTTTTCCTCCAAACTGGTTTCTATTTCATTCTTTTCGATTATTTGAGAATCAATTTCTTATTTCATACACGATCTAACTGTGTGCAAATTCTTTCATAACGTCGATCGTTTTCCTGATATCTTCCTCTGTATGTGCATCCGAGATAAACATTGCCTCAAACTGCGATGGAGCGAGGTTGATTCCATGATCAAGCATATATCGGAAGAACGCTGCATACTGCTTCGTGTCGCTCGTCATGGCAGTATCCATATCAATCACCTGCTTGTCTGTGAAGAAAATGCTCATCAGCGAGCCGATCTGGTTGACGCAGACCTGATCGCCAAATGTCTCTCTTGCTGCCTGTGCAAGTCCTGCGGTCTTCTCTTCGAGCTTTGCGTACACTTCTGGATGCGCATCCAGCAATTTCAACGTCTCAATGCCTGCGGTCATCGCAATCGGATTACCCGACAGAGTACCCGCCTGATATACCTCACCAAGTGGCGCCACGCACTGCATGATCTCGCGTCTGCCTCCGTAGGTTCCAACCGGCATACCGCCACCGACGATCTTGCCAAGCGTCGTCAGATCCGGTTTGATATGGAAATATTCCTGTGCTCCGCCCGGTGCCAGACGGAATCCTGTGATAACTTCATCGAAGATCAGTAATGCGCCATCCGTCTGCGTAATGTCACGCAGAAACTCTAAGAATCCTGCCTTAGGCGGAACCACACCCATATTTGCCGCAACCGGCTCGACAATGATTGCTGCGATCTGTCCCTTGTACGCATCAAACAACTGTTTTACAGATTCCTCATCGTTATATTCTGCGACGAGGGTATATTTCGCATAGCCCTCCGGAACACCTGCGCTGTTTGCCACCGTCTGTGTAATCACGCCAGAACCTGCCTTCACCAAAAGTCCATCGCTATGTCCATGATAACAGCCCTTGAATTTCACAATGTAATCTCTTCCGGTAAATCCACGCGCCGCACGGATTGCACTCATCACTGCTTCTGTACCGGAATTTACCATACGGGACATTTCCATCGAAGGCATATGCGCCGTGATAAGCTCCGCGATCTCCAGCTCTTTTCTTGTCGGTGCACCGAAGGTCAGTCCATCATCACAGGCTGCCTTCACCGCTTCGATCACCGTCTCCTTTGCATGTCCGAGGATTCCCGGTCCCCATGAACATACATAATCTATATATTCCCTTCCATCCTCATCGAATATACGGGAACCTTTTGCTTTTTTTATAAAAATCGGGGAGCGTCCGACTGAGCCGAATGCACGCACCGGCGAATTCACGCCGCCCGGAATATATTTCTTGGATTCTTCAAATAACTGTTCTGATTCTGTCTGCATGATTATGCCTCCTCATAATATGTAATGCCCCCTCGCGTCCGCTCAGCGGCAGGTCGTCGGAAGCGTCCTAAATCATTCACTCCGTTCATGATGCTTCCTCCTCATAATATGTAATGCCCCCTCGCGTCCGCTCAGCGGCAGGTCGTCGGAAGCGTCCTAAATCATTCACTCCGTTCATGATGCTTCCTCCTGTCATCTAATCCACATCTATCGTGATACACATTCCTGCGAATCATTTTATTGTTCATCCTGTATCCATCTAGCCACGTCAAGTGCGTGATAGGTTATGATGATATCCGCACCGGCACGTTTCATTGCAATCATGTTCTCCATGACGATACGCTTCTCATCAATCCAGCCGTTTAACGCTGCTGCCTTGACCATCGAATACTCACCACTTACATTGTAGACTGCGAGCGGGTGCTTCGTCTCGCCACGCACCGCTTTCACAATGTCGAGATAAGCAAGTGCCGGCTTCACCATGATAATATCGGCACCTTCTTCGATATCCGCCTCACATTCGCGCAATGCTTCCCTGCCATTTGCAGGGTCCATCTGATACGTTCTGCGATCACCGAACGCTGGAGCGGAATGTGCCGCATCCCGGAACGGAGAATAATATCCGGACGCGAACTTCGCGCTGTATCCCATAAGCAATGTATCCACGCATCCATTTTCATCCAATGCTTTTCGCAGGTATGCGATATGTCCATCCATCATGTCAGACGGTGCGATCATGTCTGCGCCCGCCTTGGCAAGTGTCACTGCCATCTTCGCCAGAAGCGGAAGCGTCTCATCATTCAAGATCTTTCCGTCCTGCACCAATCCGCAATGTCCGTGGGAAGTATATTCGCACAGGCACACATCTGCGATAATCAAAAGCTCCGGCGCTTTCTTCTTGATCTCACGCACCGCACGCTGTGTAATACCATTTTCGTCGTAAGCACCGCTGCCGCATTCGTCCTTGTGCTCCGGAATACCGAAGATCAAAATCGCCGGAATGCCTGCCGCCTGTATGCGCTCTAATTCCTCGTCGAACCGATCCAATGTATACTGATAGATGCCCGGCATGGAATCGACCGGATTCTTCTCATTGGTTCCTTCCTTGATGAATACCGGGTAGACGAGATCAGATTTGCTGATTTGTGTCTCGCGCACCATGTTTCGCAGTACTTCATTTTCTCTCAATCTTCTTAATCGTATCATGTGTGTATATTCCTCTTTTCCTATAACTTACAGTAATTATAAATGTACCTCTCTATAGGAGGTGAACATGCTTACCATTTCTACGCAGACGCGCTCTCGCTCGGTTCAGCACGCAATGGTACTAAATTCGCGACGATGAATCTGTCGCTCATTAAGTGCCAGCGTGCTTCAACGGTCTGCTTAAGAATTGGTAAGTATGTCCACCTCTATCTACATTTTTACTCTTTATTATTATCTGTCTTTTTCATGGCAAAGGCAATATCCAATGCCCTTACTAATCCTTTTGCGTCGCACTGTTCTGGGACGACATCAGCGGGCAGACCACGTTTTATAAGGGCGTCTGCTGTCACCTGCCCGATTGTGCCAAGTACAATGCGCTTCTTCCCTTGTGCCGGGTTCCAGTCTGGCTGTCCGTTCTCGGCAAGGCAATCCGCAAATGCATGCACCCCGGAGGCACTTGCAAATAAAATTGCATCGTAATTATTTAAGTATTTCCAGTTTTCTGTCCGCGCGCCACGCACATCGTAGATGGATAGAATCTCCGCGTCAATCTGATTCGCAGATAAAATCTGTTCTAAGACCGGGCTTCCTTCCTTCGCCCGCGGGATCAAAACCTTTTCTCCTGATTTTACAATGGTACAAAGCCCATTTGCAAGACTTTCTGTCGTATATTGCTCCGGTATATAATCCGCATAAAATCCATACTGCTCCAGTGCCTGCTGGCAGCCACTTCCAACCACAGCGAGCCGGATATCTGCAAACTTCCGAAGATCGACTGCACACGCGCGCACCCGGTCAAAGAATAACCGGATACCGTTCTGGCTTGTGAATACGATCCACCGGTAATCTGACAAATCCTGAATTGCCACATCCAACTTCTCCATATCCGGGCACGTTCTGACATGCATATCACAGATTGAAAACAGCGATGCGCCTTTTTCTTCCAGCAGTCCGCGCAGTTTCTCGCGGAATACTGCCGTGCCAACAACGCCAACCTTGCAGCCATCAATCGCACTGCGCTTCTTATCCTTCATCGTGCAGGCGGCTGTCTGCCCGACGACTATGATTGCCGGTGAAACAAGCTCGTTCTTCGAAACAAGCTTGCCGATCGTCCCTACCGTACCTCGCACAATTGTCTCTCCGGGCAGCATGCCATTTGAAATCACACTGACCGGTGTCTCCGCCGATTCCCCCTCTTCGCGCAGCCGCTGCATAATTGGTTCCAGATTCGAAAGTCCCATCAGGAACACACTGGTTCCCTCCTGCTTATGGATGTTTGCAAGTGCATCTGCCTCGCCCTTCTTCGTATGTCCGGTAATCACATGAAAGCTCCGGCTCATCTCCCGATGCGTCACAGGAATTCCGAGCACCTCCGGCACCGCAATTGCAGAAGTCACACCCGGAATCACCTGAAACGGAATATCTGCTTCCTGCAATGTAAGGATTTCCTCGCCCCCACGCCCAAACACAAACGAATCGCCGCCCTTTAAGCGGACAACATTCTCGTATTTTCCTGCGGTCTCTACCAGAATCCGGTTGATTTCCTCCTGCTTCTTATAATGCGCACCTGCCTGCTTACCAACATAGATCTTCGCGCAATCTGACCGCACAAGATCGAGAAGTTCGCCCGTTCCAAGCCGGTCGTAGATTACCGCATCGCACAATTTTAAAATCTGCAGACCTTTGTATGTAATTAATCCCGGATCGCCGGGACCTGCTCCGATCAAATATACCACTTTTACTATCCTTTACTGTTTTTATTTCTTCCACATAAGTTTCAAATGGATCTCGTGTCCCTCTATCTTATAAAATTCTATCACATATTTGACATTTGCTCTACATGTTTTAATATTGCAGAGATGCTTTTATCCAACTTCGACAGAAAAAGCCCGGAAGTTTCTACTTCCGAGCCTCCCTTTCATATGTTCTACCAATTTTTTTCTACAAATGCTTCCGCTTCTTCCTTTGTCATGTGACAGTTGTCCAGCAGTTTCTGCACAGCCAGTGTCTTGTCACCCGCTAATTCTTTGACCAATTGAACAACGGATTTCATACTTTCTATCTGAGCTTCCTGCAGTTTTTTCTCCGCTTCTCCAAGCTTTTCTTCCGCTGCTTTCGTCTTCGCTCGCTCTTCCTGTATGTCCATAGGCTCCATATTTTCAAACCAATTTCCCATCTGACTGCCTCCGATCATCTTTATCAAACAATCCGTCGCTTCGCCTATGTATACCTTCATCTTCATGAACAGCGTCCAAAACGCATTTACAATAATCTGAACGATACTTTCCGACGCCCTGTCTACGATTCCTCGGATTTCTTCCTGATTAGAATTGATGAAATCATTAAAATCCTGCGGCGTTTGTATCCGGTTAATCATCATAAGCAGCGACATTTCATCCTCATGAATCAACAGTTGCTCGTTCGTATACTTGATGTACATTCACAAGACGGTATGTAAAGCTTGGGATATTCGATGCAAATATCTCATTCATGAAGATCCGTTCACTTACGTTCATTGCTGCTGTCCACGTTCCAATTACCTCATAATACACGACCGGAAATATCGGTGGATATTGAAAATCCCTGCTTGAACATGTGCCGAGTTCGTTCTTCTTCATTATCTTAGCATAGTCGTCCCAGATGCACACCATATATCTCAGCAACTGCATACTCACATTATAATCGACATCACTTTTATGTTCAATAAGCGAAACTAAATAAATTGGTACTTCCTGCTCTAATTCCGGTATCCGGATTTTCTTCACTGTGTCCGCTTCAAACTCCACACCAAGGTACATGTGATACCGATCAGTCACATCCTCAATGTCCTCCGGCTGCACATTTGCCAGGATATCCAACCCTGCATAATCCCGCAGAAACTGGGCACAAAGCACATGATTCTTAAACACCTCTTTGTTGTTCACATCCCGTACCTGTCCAATGCGAATCTCTTCCGTCTGGTTATTCAATTTTTTTGCCATAACGCCTCCTGTTTTCAAATGTCCTGCACCATCCACACGACTCGTCAGCGGCATGGTTGTGCCTTGTTATTCTCTCCGGGATATTCATATTGATATATCAGAATTTTGTCGACACAAAAACCATAACACACTCTCAGAAGGCTTGTAAAGTGTATTATTGGAACATTTAGAAAAAGCACGCAGGAATGCGGTGTTACAGACATAAAAATTTTATAATAGTATAATAGTATACAGTAGGACCGCTTCTTTTGTCTCGATATTGGAGGCAGATCCCTAGTATCGTGACAGATACTACGTCCCTACTTGTTATTACAACCAGCCGTGCGCTCGTAAATATTTATCTGGGATACGCAATTCTAATTCTTTTTGTAATTGTACAAAAAAAATCAAAATTTGCTTCATCCCACCATCCTTGTGAATTATTCAATGCAATCATTCTTTCGCCAGATATAATATTACACCCGAATCTTCCTTGGTCATAGTTTAATCTTATAGCGAAGTAATTATAAGCTCAAAATCTATACTAAATGCTCTATGATTAACATCATCATTTACATTAAAAATACAAAATTTATCCACTTTGTCTCCCATTTTTTCCCTTGCAATTGTACTAAATCGAATTGCCATCTGACTTGTATCACTTAATTGCCTCTTCAATATATTCTGTTCCTAGCCAATTTTTAAATTTACAAATTCGACTCAAAGAATTAGATGCTTGTTCAACGTCAAAAATTGTTATATCAAATGTCCTTTTTTCATTTTCTATCACAATTCTATAATTATGCGGATATTATAAAAAATACTATCTAACCGCATGCCAAATTCTCCCTTCAGTACCATTACAATAAAATAAATTTATACCTATCTGTTCTTTGCCAGCAATTTACTTTCAGATATCTCATCACATTGCCAATCGTACTTAATTTAAAATCAATATTTCAAACTTCGCACATAAATTTTAGCTATGCACCTTGAAAATTCAATATCTGGCAGTTGTTCGGTTGTCAATGTTCAGCTTTATGCAGCTTGCAGTTGAGTTTTCAGCATTACAGGAAGTGCATTTATAAACACATCCACCAATTCGCTGATTTTCTCATCTGACAATTC
>DJEI01000070.1 GCA_002431865.1 Lachnospiraceae bacterium UBA5902 | reverse complement strand
GCACGCGAGAAATTGATTCCCATCAGGTAATCTTCCTGTGCCCGCAGATACGCCGCATCACTTAGGTTATCATAGGCGGAAAGCTCTTTTGCCTCCCGGATACCTCGCATGATTTCTTCCTCGGTCTGCGAATCAATCCACACCCGTCGCCGGTCTTTTTTACTTTTGTCCACGCCTGCCATCTGCTCTACAAGACGGTAAATATATTCTCCCTCTCGTCCTGAGTCGGTGCAGACATAGATGCGTCCAACATCCTCACGGTTCAACAGCTTGCTTACTATTTGAAACTGTTTGCTTGACGCATCGATAATCTCATATTTATATTCCTCCGGTATAAACGGAATCGTGTCAAAGCTCCATTTCTTCAAGGCAGGATCATAGACCTCCGGATAGCTCATCGTGATCAGATGTCCAACACACCATGTCACGATCGTTTCCTCATTCTCTAAATATCCGTCCCTTGCACCGGCAGTCGCAGCCCCCTTCATGCCGAGCGCTTTTGCAAACTCTCGCGCAACGCTGGGTTTCTCTGCTATGTACAAATTCTTCACTTACATTCCTCTTTCTTTTCTTTGTCAAAGTAATACCCGCGATTGCGATACAGATATTGAATGAAGTTGTCATAATACAAAATTCTATGCAGACGCGCTCTCGCTCACTTCCGCACATAACAGACACTAAACTCCCCATGTCAACCATAGTCGACATAGCTCGTTAAGTGCTGATGTACTCCAATGGTCTGCTTTAGAATTTGTATTATATCCAACTTCTATCTACAATTTTCCCGCAATCGTGATTTTATATGGATAGAAACGAGTCGTTTCATTCTACTTTACTTGATTGCATTCACTAATGCTTCCATAGCCGGGTAATCGGATTCCTTCATCGTAGACATGATCGTAACGGTTGGTTCCACGATCGTAACGTCTTTCATCGTAGAAAGGATTGCCTTCATCGTGCGGGCGGCACATGGTGCCCAACTGCCATTCTCCAAGATACCAACGGTACGCTTCTGGTATGCCTTTGACTGTAAGTGATTCAGGAAATCCTGCATGCATGGGAATACCCCGCCATCATAGCTTGCTGCACAAAGTACCATCCGGTCATAGCGGAATGCATCCTCGATTACCTCCGCCATATCCTCTCTTGCCAGGTCACTGACAACAACCTTCTCTACGCCCTCTGCACGAAGCATGTCCGCAAGCTTCTCTGCAGCCTTTGCAGTATTTCCGTGAATGGACGCATATGCAACGAGCACACCCTTATTCTCCGGCTCGTACTTGCTCCATGTATCGTAAAGTCCAATATAATATCCAAGATTTTCCTTCAATACCGGACCATGCAGTGGACAGATTGTCTGAATATCAAGTCCTGCCGTCTTCTTCAGAAGTGTCTGTACCGGCATGCCATATTTACCAACAATATTGAAATAATACCGTCTTGCCTCACACGCCCAGTCCTCATTTTCTGTGAGGGAAAGCGCGCCAAACTTACCGAATCCATCCGCAGAGAAAAGCACCTTCTCACTCTTCTCGTATGTTACCATAACCTCTGGCCAGTGTACCATCGGTGCCATATAGAACACCAATGTATGAGTTCCAAGCGATAACTCTTCGCCCTCTTTGACTGCAATCTTCTCCTGCGCATCCAATTTATCCTCGAAGAACTGTGGCAGCATCGCAATCGCCTTTGCACTCGCAACCAGCTTTACCTCCGGGAAAAGCTCGACCATTCTTCCAATACTTCCCGCATGATCCGGTTCGAGATGCGAGATAATCAGGTAATCCGGGTTCTTTCCATTCAACGTCTGAAGCAGCTTATCCTCCCAGACTTCCATTCCTCTGGCATCAACCGTATCCATAACCGCAATCTTCTCATCTAAAATCACATACGAATTATACGATACACCCTCCGGCACTACATACTGACTCTCAAATAAATCAATATCCTTATCATCCACTCCAATATAACGAATTGCATCCGAAATAGTTACCTGCATATTTTTATCCTCCTGTATTCTTTCCTCTTACACTTGTAATTGGCTATATTCTTGTAAGTTTCATCAGAAAAAAGCGTACCACGATAAACGCCTTTCGTCAACCTTTGTTCGGGGACGCTTCTTCTGTCCCGAAGAGTGCTACCTGTCACAAAGAGTGTCCCTCTGTCACATTTTATGAGACAGTGTCACTCTTCGGAGCATAAGGAACATTCTCGATAATCCTCCATCAGATAATCACACACTCCTGTATACTGCAGTAGCTTCTTATCGGAATCTCCGTAGATTCCCACAATACACGCCGCGTTCGCAGCAGCGGCGGCTTTCACTCCCGATGGACTGTCCTCGATCACCATCGTCTCCGATGGCTCCGCCCCAATGCGCTCCATCGCACGAATATACATATCCGGTGCCGGCTTTGCACGCATTGTTCCATCATCATAGACAATCTTGGATTTGTCAAACCACTTTGCAAGTGCAAACCGTTCAAAATAAAAGTCGACATTGGATAGACCGGATGCCGTTGCGATATTGCATTTTATATTTCTTCGCTGTAACTCGTCTAAGAATTCCTGCAGACCTCTGACCAGCCTGCAGGCTTCGTGATCCTCCTGATACATACCCCTGTACAGCGCTTCTTTTTCCTCTATCAACTGCATGATCTTCTCCTCGGACAACGCGCCCTTCCCAAGCAGCCACTCGAAAATATCCCGGTTTGTATGTCCGAGTATCTGATGCTGGAACTCTTCCTTTGTAAGCTCCCTGCCAGCTAGCTTACTCACATACGTCCGCCATGCAATATCATGATATTTGCCATCAAAAATCATTGTGCCGTTGCAGTCAAATATAACGTTCTTTATTTTCATGTCTCATCCTCTTTTCTGCTTGGATAACTTCCGAGGTGTTTTTTTCCTCTTGCTTTTTATACTCTACGCCCGCGTCATGGGTTTTCCCGCTCACAATCCCACTCCCACGCCCAGTTTTCCCTCCTGCATATACCAATTAGTTTCCAGGGTGGCGTTTTCTGCTTGCTTTCCACTACCTACGCCCACGCCGTGGGTTTTCCCGCTCACAATCTCACTCCCACGCCCAGTTTTCTCTCATCCACACGCTGATCAGCTTCCGGCGTGGGGTTTTCCGCTTACTTTCCTCTACCTACACCCACGTCGTGGGCATTTCCTTAATTATACTCCATTCTAAGCCCATTTGCCATCACCTCAAACAGAAAAACTCATCTCGATAAACCAAAATTCCAATTCAAATCTAAATATAAAAAACTCACTTTTAATACTGAAAACATTCTGCATAATATCTCCTATTACGTAAAAAGGGGCTGCCAAAGCAGCCCCTGGGGGAAAATATATAAACCAAATGGTCTATAGCATATTCTACTGTTCAAACAACAGTTCTTCGTATGTAGGGAATGGCCATGCCTTTGCATCCACAATCTTCTCAAGCTCATCTGCTGGCTTACGAACAGTATCGAAGAAAGCAAATACCACATCGTGATAATACTTCGCCCAAGCTTTTGGATCATCTTCTTTCTCAGCCGCCTTAGCCACAATATCCTCAAGCTCAGCGGTTGCTTTCTTAAGTTCAGCAAGCTTTGTATCGATTGTAGAAAGAATCTCCATCTGTGTATCTGCGCTGATACCAAGTTCCTTCAGATCCTTCACAGAAGCAGCCAGAGTACCCTCGTACTTCATAACAGCTGGGATGATCTGCTTCTTAGACATCTCAATCATTGTCAGAGCCTCGATGTTGATCTGCTTTGCGTAGTTCTCATACATAACGACGCCTCTTGCAACCAGCTCACGCTTAGACATTACACCATGCTTCTCGAACATTGCAATGTTCTCTGGTGTAGCAAGATACTCAACAGCATCAACCATGCACTTGATATTTGGAAGTCCACGGCGCTCTGCTTCCTTGATCCACTCCTCAGAATAACCATTTCCGTTGAAGATGATTCTCTGATGCTCTCTTAACTTATCAGCAACCAGCTTCTTTGCAGCCGCCTCAAAATCATCTGCCTTCTCCAGCTCATCTGCAAAATTGCAAAGTGTATCAGCAACGATTGTATTCAATGTCATCATTGGCTGTGCAATACACTGTGTACTACCAACCATACGGAACTCAAACTTATTACCAGTAAATGCAAATGGTGATGTACGGTTACGATCTGTCGCATCCATCTTGAACTCTGGAATTACAGAACAGCCTGACTTATAAATCTTACCCTTCAAGCTGCTGGTTGCCTCTCCATTTTTTATAATCTGATCAACGACATCTGCCAGCTGATCACCAAGGTAAGTAGAAATGATTGCTGGAGGTGCCTCATTTGCGCCAAGTCTGTGATCGTTACCAGCAGAGCTTGCTGACAGACGAAGCAATGCAGCATGATTATCAACAGACTCCAAAATTGCAGCTAAGAATACCTGGAACTGCAGGTTCTTCTCTGGCTCCTTGCCCGGGTCAATCAGGTTCTCACCATCAGATGTTGAGATAGACCAGTTATTGTGCTTACCAGAACCATTGACGCCTGCAAATGGCTTCTCATGAAGCAGACAGGCAAATCCGTTTCTCTCAGCAACCTTCTTCAATGTCTCCATCAGCAACTGGTTCTGATCCGTTGCTACGTTTGTTGTACCATAAATTGGTGCGATCTCATGCTGAGAAGGAGCGACCTCGTTATGCTGTGTCTTCGCTGGAATACCATACTCCCACAGATCCTTGTTCAGCTCTCTCATGAAATGAGAAACCTTATCCTTGATCACGCCAAAGTACTGATCGTCAAGCTCCTGTCCCTTCGGTGCCGGTGCGCCAAACAATGTACGTCCGGTCAGCTTCAGGTCAAGTCTCTGATTGAACTTATCCTTGTCGATCAGGAAGTACTCCTGCTCTGGTCCAACGGAAGCAGTTACCTTCGCCGGTGCCTTACCAAACAGCTTCAGGATACGAAGTGCCTGCTTGTTAACAGCATCCATGGAACGAAGAAGTGGTGTCTTGTGATCCAGAGACTCACCTGTATATGAAATGAAAATAGTCGGAATACAAAGAACCTTACAGCCATCCGGAATCACTTTGACAAATGCAGGAGATGTACAATCCCAGACTGTATAACCTCTTGCTGCACATGTCTCGCGGATACCACCGGAAGGGAAGGAAGAACCATCTGGCTCAGCCTTGATCAATTCCTTACCTGTGAACTCTGTGATGAATGTACCATCACCAACCGGATCCATGAAGGAATCATGTTTCTCTGCTGTCAGGTTTGTGAGTGGATGGAACCAGTGTGTATAGTGTGTTGCGCCGAGCTCCTTTGCCCACTCCCGCATGGCAATCGCTACGGAATCAGCAATCGCTGCGTCAAGCGGTGCACCGTAATCAATTGTCTTCTTTAATTCCTTGAATACTGCCTTTGGCAATCTTGCACGCATGACTGCCTCACAAAATGAACGCTTTCCTAAATCTTCTGCCGTAACTTCCATACTCGTATTCTCCTTTTCCTTAATTTATTTAATTATTTTTAACTCGTAATTAAGATAACTCAAGTCTAAGGAAAACGCAAACTGAAAAAACTGCTTTTTTTCTTTCATAAATTACGTCAAAATGAATTTTCACTATATATTATTAAGTTTTGGCTTGTGAATCTCATGCAAAAACGGGCTTTTATGTCGTTTTCGCAAGCAAATATAGGCGTTTAAAACGCTTAACTTGTGAAACTGTACCAAAAGTCCGTTTTCGCTTGATTTTATCTAGTCGAATCATCTCTCACACCCATATAATACGATGCAAACTCTTGTGTAATCAATTTGTTTCGTATCATCAGGTTGAGCGTATCTTTAAATTCTGCATAGCTGATTGTCGAATGTGCCAGATCATCCAGCGTTTTGCTGATCCGGTCTGCATATCCGTTTGCATCAATCACATTATCCCTCAATAAGATATTTGACTTGTATGCTTCTTTAAAGTAAATATTCACCTTGTTCGACATGGTAACCCGGTCATCCACCTGAAAAGGAACTCCAAGCAGATCAAACAGTGCTGCTGCCGAACGGTTTGTCACATAGATATCATTTCCAATTCCATATAGATTCTTATAGGCTGACAGATCATCGACCACCGTACTGTGTGCATAATCCGGCAGATAAGGACGGAACATATCCGCAAGTACACTGCTGCCCTTATACGCCGCATAATCAATATCTTCGTTTGCCGGCTGCTTCTTCAGATATGTAATATTTTTGATCTGATATAGTGGAATCGTGATGTGCCGCGGTTCCTGCTCAATCAACAGCAGATGGAACTCTTTCTTTTCCGCCCAGATATAAGCAGGTGTCTGCTTTACCTTGAGCTTATCCGAGCGGTCTACGAAGATCATACGATGGTCACGCCGTACCTTGAACTTATGCAGTGTTTTTTTGACCTTCTTCCGGTCGTATGTCGTGACAGTTTCCTGCGTAAGTGGGACAATCGCTTCTGCTTCCGCCTGTTTCTGCTTATCCTGTGACTCCTGTCCGTCCTCATCCGCTTCCTTCTTTTGCTGCTTCTTCCGCTTGTGCCGGTCGTGTTCTTCCTCGACATCTGAAGCCTCTTTCGGTTCCGAACTCTCTTCTAATTCCGGAATATCTTCTACGGTTTGAGATTTCTCATCTGCATCCTCGAATTCCTCTTTCGAATTCTCTCTGTCCACAGTTTTCTCGTTCTTCCGCTTCGCAAATACCGGCGGCTTCATATGATCCACCTTCTTGTCTGCATCCTGTGGTTTCGCATGCTTGGAATGTTTTTGTTCACGCGTTTTAACATTCTCCGCATCTTCCACAACACCACCCTGAAGCACAAGCGTCTGCGCCAGCGTGATCACAACAAACACACACACAACTGCTGCAAAAATAAGCAGAATCTGCCGGAACACGATTGCACACACAATCGCGCCGACAGCTCCGATTCCGAACAGCAACGACAAGAGCACAATTGCCCTTGCCTTTGCCGTTCCATATTTAATTGTATTGACACATTTTCGGATCATTACGCCTTGTATACAACCTTACGGAAATTCTTCTTTCCCTTCTTCAATACGAACTCCTCTGAGAAATCATCCGGTGTAAACATCTTCTTCACATCCGTGATCTTCTCGCCATTGACAGAGACACCGCCCTGCTCCATCGCACGTCTTGCCTCACTCTTGGATGCTGCAAGACCAGCCTGTACGATAATCGACATCAGATCTGTCTGTCCATCATTGAAGAGATCTTCTGTGATTTCAGCAACTGGCATATTCTCTGTATTTCCACCGCCGAAGATATTCTTGGCTGCATCAAGCGCCTTCTTTGCCTCTTCCTCACCATGAACAAGTGCAGTCAGCTCATAGGCAAGAATCTCCTTTGCCTTATTCAGCTCGCTGCCTTCCCAGTGCTCCATCTCCTGAATCTGCTCCAATGGAAGAAATGTCAGCATCTTCAGACACTTGATAACATCTGCGTCATCGACATTTCTCCAGTACTGAAAGAACTCATACGGAGTTGTCTTGTTTGGATCAAGCCATACTGCGCCCTTCTGTGTCTTACCCATCTTCTTTCCCTCAGAATTTAAGAGCAGTGTGATTGTCATCGCATGTGCATCCTTACCGAGCTTTCTACGGATCAGCTCTGTACCGCCAAGCATGTTCGACCACTGATCGTCGCCGCCAAACTGCAGGTTGCAGCCAAACTTCTGGAACAATGCATAGAAATCGTAGCTCTGCATGATCATATAATTAAACTCCAGGAAACTCAGTCCCTTCTCCATACGCTGCTTATAACACTCAGCCGTCAGCATACGGTTGACAGAGAAATGAGCTCCAACCTCACGCAATACCTCTATATAATTCAGATCTAGCAGCCAGTCTGCATTATTTACCATAAGAGCTTTTCCCTCTGAGAAATCAATAAAACGGCTCATCTGCTTCTTAAAGCAGTCACAGTTATGCTGAATGGTCTCCTTTGTCATCATCTGACGCATGTCGGTTCTTCCGGATGGATCACCGATCATTGCCGTACCGCCGCCAATCAGGGCGATTGGCTTATTGCCACCCATTTGCAGACGCTTCATCAGGCAAAGTGCCATGAAATGTCCTACATGCAGGCTGTCTGCGGTTGGATCAAATCCAATATAGAACGTTGCCTTTCCTTCATTGATCAGTCGGCTGATTTCCTCTTCATTTGTTACCTGTGCAATCAAGCCTCTTGCTACAAGTTCTTCGTACAATGTCATCTTACTTTCCTCCAAAATATATAATGGTATTGTCCCTCGCATACGCTCGGCGTCAGGTCGTCGAAAGCGTCCTAAATCATTCGCTCCGCTCATGATGCTTTCTCCTATTTAAGGACATAAAAAACGCCCTTATAAAAATATAAGGACGAAGTATACTCCGTGTTACCACCTTATTTCACGCTTACCTCACGATAACCGCCTTTGCAAGTATCGATATCAATACTTCAGCCTCTGTAACGTGTGCCAATCCGTCTGCCCCTACTTGACAAGCGTTCAGGGAGCAGCTCCGAGATGTATTCATGTTTCCGACTTACCGCGCCTCTCATCAACCGGCTGCTTTCTGTGGCAGCTGCCCGTAAACACTACTTGTTCTCTTCCTCGCCTTTGCTATCATTCACAATGATATAGAATTATATATGATGATTTTCCGTTTGTCAACAATATCCTTTATCAAACGTGATTACTGTGTAATACGTATCAGGTTTTTGTGCAAGCTTCTGCTGGATCTCAGACTTAATCTGCGCCTCTGTCTTCTTGCATTCATATGGCACAAGCACATCAAAGATCAGATTCGTATGCGTTGGTCCCGACACGATCCGGAAATCATGCATCGTAAGCCCTTCATCAATTTCCTTTAAAATCCCTGCCATCATATCACGGCAAACATTTGTTTTCTCATCATCATAATCAATCGGGTCCATGTGAATCGTCATATGGACATGCAGTTCATCGTAAATATTCCGCTCTAACTCATCAATCGCATCGTGAATCTCCATGATATTTTCATGACAATCCACTTCCACATGCACACTACCAATCAGATTTCCCGGTCCATAGCTGTGGATGATCAGATCATGCATGCCATGGCAGAACATATTCTCCATCACAAGCTCCCGGATCTTTGCAACTAACTCCTCATCCGCCGGCTGTCCAAGCAGCTGATCCACCGTATCTTTCACAATGCCAAAGCCGGAAAGCATAATCATGACTGACACCACGATTCCCATGATACCATCCATCGGAAGATCTGAAAATGCCGACATCACAAGTGCGATTGCGGTTGCCAGTGTTGCAAACACATCGCTAAAGCTGTCCTTTGAGGTTGCAAGCATGATGGACGAAGAAATCTTCGTACCAAGCTTCCGGTTCATAACTCCCATCCCAATCTTCACCAGCACGGAAAGCACCAGCACCAACAAAGCAAGAAATGAAAACGTCACACGCTCCGGATGCATAACCTTCTCCACCGAGCTTCGCAGCAATTCAAAACCAACTGCCACAACCGCAGCCGCGATCACCAGCGAAGTCAGATATTCCATCCGCCCATGTCCAAACGGATGATCCCGGTCGGCTGGCTTGGCTGCCATCTTATACCCAAGCATCGTCACAATACAGGTTGCGCAATCCGATAAGTTATTGACGCCATCCGATACAATCGAAATCGAGCCTGCGATCAGACCGATTGCAAGCTTACTTGCAAACAAGATCACATTGCAGATGATTCCGACAATAGAGGAGAAAAAACCGTACCGTTTCCGCACTTCCGGGCGTTCGATCTCATCCGCATCCTTTATGCACTTATGAACCAGAAATTCAAGCACGTTTCTCTAACTCCTTCACTCTTCTGCAATAATTTACAGTACCAACGCCCATCGCCATAAACACAAAGAACAGCGGGGTTGTGATCGGCTGATTCAGATTCAGGATACTCTGCGCAAAATATCCAACAGCAGCCGCCAGGCACACACTGATCCATGCATGCTCCTTTGCATGCTGAAACATATAGACAATACTGCTTCCGACCAATGCCAGATAAGAAAGCAGGCCAACAATACCTGTGGTAAATAAGTACTGCAACAGCTCGTTATGCGCATTGTCATACACTTTACCCGTGACCTGAACCATCTCATTGTAGCATGCTGCCTTGAGCGTCACACGTACTGACTCATTTCCATATCCAAACAGTTTATTTACAAACGGCGCATCACCATAAACTTCCACAATCTTTCTCCAGATGTAACCACGATAGCTGCCCCATTTATCATTGAATGTCAGTAACGAAGAACCAGTTACCGCCAGAGCAACGATTCCGATCACACCAAGTGCCACACATGTACCACAGACAATCAGCACAATCTTCTTTTTATTCCATGCTGCAGCCTTCACGCCAAACTTCCGGCTACAGATACACACAACTGCAAATACAAGCATCGCTGCTCCGCATAACTCAAATGCAATATCCAGCCGGTTTAAGGCAATTGCAAGCCCGCCCCGTTTCTTGTCATATCTTGTATGTCCATATTTATTGATAAATCCAAGCACCAGATTGCCGACAAACAATAAAAACACTGCAAACGAACTATACCGCAGTCTGCCCTGCATAAATGCAAGGATTGTCACCACAACAACGCCGGCAAAAATACCAAGGAATACACTGTCACTGTTTGCGATCAGAATATTACAGCCAGCCGCGATCAGTAGGATTCCTGACAGAATACGCGAAAACCAATTCTTACAAAATGCAAACACTGCCAGCAGCACCGGAATCGAGATGGACAGATAACTTGCATACATATTGATATTTCCGAATGTTGATATGAATTTCGTATATTGATTTGATGCAATGTTATATCGCAGATTCAGGAAATCATGCTCCATATGCTGTCCGATTGCAACAGCATACGCAAATGCATTCGCCGCAGCAAAAAATACAAACATGATCATCTGCGGCCGCACACGCTGTGCCAGCACAACGAATACGATCATCAGAACCAGATACATGCAAAGTCCCATCCGTCTGCCCTGCAAGCCATAAAAAGCATCTTTTTTATTATCTGCACAAAGCCATGAAAAAAAGTTTGCCATCAGAAATGCAAGTGCATAAAACTCCGGTCGCAAAAACCGTTTCTTCCCGGTATCCTCGACAAGTAAAGAATCATACTTATAATAATTCTTCAGATTTGCCTCCACAACATAACCGATCAATGCAAGCGCCAGATAGATACCGGCTGCATATAAAAAGAAATGATACTTTGTGATCGTAATATTAAAATAATGGTCATCGTAAATCAGCGGATACACACCAAACGCCAGCAATGCAAATACATACACTGCGACATCCATCACACGAATCCCTCTGCAATATTCCAGATTGTCTGATTTTTTCGTCTTTGCCATGACTCTTATCTCCTTATCCAGCTCCTGTTGCTATTTTAACATATGTATATAAAAAGAAAAGAGAGATAATCGCTATCTCTCTTTCTCTTCGTGCGGGAGATGGGACTTGAACC
>DJEI01000109.1:7446-50167 GCA_002431865.1 Lachnospiraceae bacterium UBA5902 | reverse complement strand
CACACCCATTTTCTGCTCCGGGACTTTTAGATAAATATCCAGTTTGAGTTTTCAACTTACTTTGATACATAAAAAATGACATATCCGGAGGAATCCTCCCAATATGCCATTTAGTCAACCAATTACCAATATCATATATCAGATTTATGCTCATACAAATCAACAAGTACGACATTCCCAAATATAATCGCTATCTCTCTCAAACTTAGCCCACCGGAAAATTCAAAATCATTGTCGTGCCTTTTCCTTCTTCACTCTCGATTGCCAGTGTCACATCATGCCGTTTCAAGATCAATGCCGTAAGCGCCAGTCCCAAGCCGGCACCACCGTTTTTCCGGCTTCGCGATTTGTCAATCATATAAAAAGGCTCCAGAATCTTCTTTTGTTCCTCTTCCGGGATGCCACACCCTGTATCCTGCACCAGAATCTGCTGTTCTTTCGCAATCAGCCTGATCGTATCTCCCTGCTTGCTTGCCTTATTGGCGTTATCCACGAGATTGATGAGCACCTCGGTCATCAGATCTTCCTCTACCGGAAAACTCTCACCGTGTTCCTCATACTGAAGCTTAATATCTTTTGTCTCTAGCATCTTCTGGCACAAACGCTCCGTCCGCTCAAAGAGCTGTCTGACCGGAATCTCATGCAATTCCAGTTTCTGCTCCGTATCAAGCTCCAGCAGACGAAGCATCTTCTTTGACAGACGTTCAAGCCGCTTACATTCCTCGTCGATATAGACAAGTGCCTCGGCTTGATCTGCCTCATCCAGCCGCACGGTAAGCAAAGTCTGTGCATACCCGGAGATAGCGGCAAGCGGGGTTTTCAGCTCATGTGTCAGATTCCCCATGAAAAGTGTCTTCTGCCGTTCTGATTCCTCCAACGACTTCGTACGTGTCTCAACAGCTTCCGCCATCTGATTGAAGGTCGTGCCAAGTGTCGCGATTTCATTCTTTCCCCTGACATTCACACGCTTGTTATAATTTCCCTTTGCAATATCCGCGGCTGTCGCATTCAACTCCTTGAGCGACCGAAGGCTATGCCGGAGAATCAATGCAACGATAAAACTCATTACAACTATGACAATAAGTGTGATCACAATCATATAGATCGTCAGATTCCGCAGTTTATCCTTTGCATAATCAATACACGTCAGATGATAGATGCTTAACCTGTTCTTCGTTGTATATTTACAGATCAGATATTCGGAGTCCTGATAGCGCAGGTTTCCATAGGAAATCATTTCATTCGAAAGTGGTTCATAATTGTTATTCTCAATATCCTCCAGAGAAAGAACCGTATGATTATACACAAAATACCCGTGTTCGGCATCATTGACCAGAGTGCCATCTATCTCCCGGTAACGGACGCAGATCGTATATTCGTCCAATCTGGTCTTGAAGAAATACTGCAGTCGTACATCCATGACTTCATCCGAATTACCAGTAAACTGGCTTCTCTCAAATGTCTGGTTATATGCATCTGCCAGCGAATACATCTCATTTAAGGCATTTGAAGTCGCCTCACTCATAATATTTTTACGTTCGACATTCCATACAAGTACATCCACAATAATTGTTGCAATTAAAACCGCCATGCAGCAAAGCCATGTAATCCATGTTTGAAGCTTCAACTTACTCCTCCAATCTGTATCCAAGCTTTGATACAGTCTTAATATGATCTGCCAGGTTCAGTTTCTTCCGAAGCTGTCCAATATGGACATCCACGGTACGTGTCTCACCCATATATTCGACGCCCCAGACCATGCGAAGCAGGTTCTCTCTGGATATCGCGCGGTTTTTGTTTTTGGCAAGTACGGACAGAAGCTCAAATTCCATTGGTTTTAATGAAACCTCTTTGCCGTCCTGCCGGACGGTATGCTGTTCGAAGTCAATCTCCAAATTCAACACCGATAATGTATGATCTTCCGGTTTTGTGCGTGCCAGCACCTTCTCAATCCGCACCAGAAGCTCCAGCACCTCGAATGGCTTTACAATATAATCTTCCGCTCCGCCCTTTAAACCCTGAATCTTCGATGCCAGATCATCCTTTGCTGTTAAGAATATAACCGGAATTCCATACTCACGCACGATCGGAAGCAATGTGAATCCATCCATGCCAGGAACCATCACGTCTAACAGAGCAAGGTCATATGCATGATCCTGCTCTAAGCCCTTTGCTGCTTCCGATCCATCTTCATAAATTACCGCATCATAATTTGCCACGCGAAGATTCATCGCGATCATCTTCGCGATCGCAATTTCATCTTCTACGATTAAGATTCTTGTCTTTTGCATGTTCCTTCTCCTTTTTGTGTTTCTCTCGCCCCATTCCCAGATCATCCGGGATAATATTATGCTCCAAAACAATCATCCGTCGTTCCTGCATTGCATGAACCAGATTTGCATCAAGATGAAATGTTTCCTCAATCTCATCATTTGTAACAGGCGGTCGAAATCTCCGCCGGTGCAGTCTTCCATATTTTTGTTTGTTATAATTTTTCCAAAAAATAAAAAATGCAACAAATACAAGTGCGGCGATAAACAAAATATGGAAATAATGTTCAATCGTGAGAACCATATTCCGATTATATACATAAAACTCCGGTAAATACCAATCATTCCTGATCGCAAGGGCACCATAAACCAGATAGATAACATAGGAAAGCAGGATTCCCCAGGCAAGAATCGTGATAATCCATTCTACAACCTTTTTCCACGTCTTCTGTTTTCCATAGATCAGATGATCCCGAATATCATATTCCGCTTTCTGCGGTAATGGATTGGTGAAATCTTCCCGATTCTCATTCATATTACTCTAACCCCCGATCCGGGCTGTCCCATACAGCCTTTTTCTTTCTCTTACGGAAGATGGATGGCAATGCACATATCACTATAATTGCATTGATATACCAATACAAAAAAGGATACCAGATTGCAACAATGCCGTTTCGCAATAAGTTCTTATCATATTTACTGTCAAGAATCATTGCAACCACAAACTGTATCATACAAACCACAGACAAAAACAAACTTTTCCATATGTACGGAAGTGCATACCATTTTCCAAAGAAAATCCATCCTAAAATTAACAGAATTAATGTAAAAAGCCAGCAGATTGCCCAGACAATGGATGTAATCTGTTCCAAATAGACAAGAATCATTCTTCTTGTCTTCCAATGTCCAACCACATCATAATGACGGCGTAATATTTCCATGCCACCCTGTGACCACCGTTTTCTCTGCTTGAACAACCCCTTGACAGTTTCCGGAACCAGCATCATACAGAGCGCATTTGGCTCATACCGGACATCCCAGAAATTCTTCTCCAGCTTCCAGGTAACTCCGATATCTTCCGTAATCATATCCCGATCCCACAGGTTACAGTCCAAAAGTGCCCGCTTACGGAATGCAACTACGACACCGGAAACCGTCATAACCTTTCCCCAGACACGTTGTGTCCGTTTGATCAGACTGACAATACTGGCATATTCGCACAACTGTAATTTTGCAAGCAGAGAACTGCGATTCCGAACACGCGGATTTCCCGTGACAGCACCGACACGTTCTCCGTTATACGGATTCGTAAAATGCGGAACTATATAATTTAATGCATCCGGCATCAGATAAGAGTCCGAATCAACCCCCATCAGAATCTCACCCTTTGCAGCAATCAATCCGAGATAAAGTGCATTTGCTTTTCCGTTATTTTCTTTCAGATCCACAAACCGCAGCCTGCGATATTTCGGAAGCAGACTTTGAATCACTTCCGATGTATTATCACTACTTCCATCATTGATTGCAATAATCTCATAATTCGGATATTGCAGTTTTGATAGTTCCATCACCGTATGTGCTATTGTTTCTGCCTCATTGTAACAAGGAACAAGAATTGACACCATTGGCGTTTCATAGAGTGGCAAAGGTCCCCTGCGTTCATTCCCAAAGTAAAATAAGATACCACCCACTACCCATGCCACAGACATCAGTGCAGGATACCAAAATACAAACTCCTCAATTACATGCAACATTTAAAATCACGTCCCACCTTTTTATAATAGATTCATTTGTTTTTACTATATTTTTTTCGGCAAAGTTACCAATTTTGTTAATAAAAAATCCTGCTTCTGCATGATTAATCATACAAAAGCAGGATTAATTATATTCGTAAAACTAAAACATGACAAGTAAATTATTTGTAAATTACTTATTATGCATTTACAACCTGACCGAACTCAGTCTTCAGAGAAGCACCACCGATCAAACCACCATCGATGTTTGGCTTTGCAAGAAGCTCCTTCGCATTGCCAGCATTCATAGAACCGCCGTACTGAATACGAACTGCTTCTGCTGTATCTGTGTCATAAACCTCAGCGATGAGTTCACGGATACCCTTACATACTTCTTCAGCCTGATCAGATGTAGCTGTCTTACCTGTACCGATTGCCCAAATTGGTTCGTAAGCGATTACAAGGTTCTTTACATCATCTGCTGCAACGCCTGCAAGGTCAGACTTGATCTGAAGTCTGATCCAATCCATTGTTACGCCCATCTCTCTCTGCTCCAGTGTTTCACCACAGCAAAGGATTGGTGTAAGTCCAGAAGCGATTGCCTTCTTAACCTTCTTGTTCAGGAATGCATCGTCTTCCTTGAAGTACTCACGACGCTCTGAATGTCCGATGATTACATACTTAACGCCTGCATCTACAAGCATTGGTGCACTGATCTCGCCTGTGTAAGCACCCTTGTCCTCAATGTAGAAGTTCTCAGCGCCAACCTGTACGTTTGTGCCCTTAACAGCCTCAACAACAGGAACGATATCGATGGCTGGTACACAGTAAACTACGTCTACATCATCATTTACTACTAATGGCTTTAACTCCTCAACAAGCTTTACAGCCTCTGATGGAGTCATGTTCATCTTCCAATTTCCAGCGATAATTCTTTTTCTTGCCATTTTTTTATCTCCTATCAATAATTTATTACTTATTTTCACAAGAAACTTAAAATGCAAGGCATCGGATTCGACCGCGTACTGACGTACGCCGAGAATCCGATAACGATGCAGTTCAAGATTTATTGTGGAAATTATTTGTCGTTAGCTGCTGCTACACCCGGCAGCTCCTTACCCTCGAGGAACTCAAGAGAAGCTCCACCACCTGTAGAGATGTGACTCATCTTATCACCATAGCCAAGCTGGTTAACCGCAGCTGCGGAATCACCGCCACCGATGATTGTAGTAGCATCTGTCTCAGCAAGTGCTGCTGCTACTGCCTTTGTTCCCTTTGCAAGAACCGGGTTCTCAAATACACCCATAGGTCCGTTCCATACAACTGTCTTAGCTGTCTTAACAGCCTCAGAGTAAAGCTCGATTGTCTTAGGTCCGATATCGCAGCCTTCCTTTGTTGCGTCCATCTTGTCAGCATCACAGATGGTTGTAGCGATTGTAGGATCGTCGATTGGGTTAGGGAAATCATCAACCATAACAGAGTCTACTGGAAGCAGAAGCTTCTTGCCAAGCTTCTCGGCCTTCTCCATCATTTCCTTACAGTAGTCAAGCTTTGTATCATCTACCAGTGACTTACCGATCTCATACCCCTTAGCCTTGAGGAATGTGTAAGCCATACCACCACCGATGATGAGTGTATCGCACTTCTCAAGAAGGTTTGAAATAACGTTCAGCTTATCAGCAACCTTTGCACCACCAAGGATAGCAACGAAAGGTCTTACCGGATTCTCAACAGCATTTCCAAGGAAATCGATTTCCTTCTGCATCAGATATCCAACAACAGCTGTATCAACAAGTGCAGCTACACCAACGTTTGAGCAGTGTGCTCTGTGAGCTGTACCAAATGCATCGTTTACGAATACATCACAGATGCTTGCAAGATCCTTAGAGAAAGCCTCTCCATTCTTTGTCTCTTCTGGTCTGAAACGTGTATTCTCAAGAAGGATAACCTCGCCATCCTTCATAGCGTCTACAGCTGCGCGAACTGTGTCATCAACAACCTCTAAGCTTGGTACAAACTTAACTTCCTGTCCAAGAAGCTCAGTCAGTCTCTTTGCAACTGGTGCAAGTGTCTTTGTCTTCTTATCTTCCTCTGTCTTAACCTTTCCAAGGTGTGAACAAAGGATAACCTTACCACCATCAGCAATCAGCTTCTTGATTGTTGGAAGCGCTGCAACCAGACGGTTTTCGTCTGTAATCTCGCCGTTCTTCAAAGGTACGTTAAAATCACATCTGCAAAGAACACGAAGTCCCTTTACGTTGATATCATCAACGGATTTCTTATTTAATGACATTATTAAATCCTCCTGAAATTTTGAAATAATAAAAATAAGGATCCGGTCCAATTAAGACCGGACCCTTGTAGGTCTTCTCTAAAAGAGTCTGCCTAAATTAAGCCAACTCAGCGAAGTACTTGATTGTTCTAACCATCTGGCTTGTGTATGAGTTCTCATTATCATACCAAGAAACAACCTGAACCTCGTACAGATCATCAGCGATCTGAGCTACCATTGTCTGTGTAGCATCAAAGAGTGAACCATATCTCATACCAACGATATCTGAAGATACGATCTGCTCCTCATTGTAACCATAAGACTCAGAAGCTGCAGCCTTCATAGCTGCGTTAATGCCTTCCTTAGTTACGTCCTTGCCCTTAACAACTGCTGTAAGGATTGTTGTAGAACCTGTAGGTACAGGAACTCTCTGTGCAGAACCGATGAGCTTTCCGTTCAGCTCTGGGATAACAAGACCGATAGCCTTAGCTGCACCTGTTGAGTTAGGAACGATATTAACTGCTGCTGCACGAGCACGTCTGAAGTCGCCCTTTCTGTGTGGTCCATCAAGTACCATCTGATCACCTGTGTAAGCATGGATTGTTGACATGATACCTGACTGGATTGGAGCGTACTCGTTAAGTGCCTTAGCCATAGGTGCAAGACAGTTTGTTGTACAAGAAGCTGCAGAGATGATCTTGTCATCTGCTGTAAGTGTGTTCTCGTTTACGCTGTATACGATTGTAGGAAGATCATTACCAGCTGGAGCTGAAATAACTACCTTCTTAGCGCCTGCATCGATATGAGCCTGTGACTTAGCCTTTGATACATAGAAACCTGTACACTCAAGTACAACGTCTACATCAAGCTCTCCCCATGGAAGATTCTTAGCATCTGCCTCAGCATAGATCTTAAGTGTTTTACCACATACTGTGATTGTACCTGCTTCATCATCAGCAGAAACCTGATCTGCATACTGATACTTACCCTGTGATGAATCATACTTCAAAAGGTGAGCAAGCATTGAAGGCTTTGTCAAGTCGTTGATTGCAACTACTTCATAACCTTCTGCGTCAAACATCTGTCTGAATGCAAGACGTCCGATACGTCCAAAACCATTAATTGCTACTTTTACTGCCATTTTTTAATCCTCCTAAGTTTTAATTATTAAGATTTAAATACTGCATGGCTGCAGTAATTCATCTAAAAACTTACATCAAACATCATAACTTCTTTTATAGTAAAATTCAAGACTATTTTTTGTAATTTTTTTCAAAAAGTGCGTGATTTTCCAAAATTCTTGGATTTTATAAGATTATACGTTATAATAAGCAATCATAGCTTTCGTGAAATCTTAGTATTTTATGCATTATATTTTACAGGAGGATTAAACCATGATATTTCCCGATTATCATTTTCATACTGATTTTTCCAGTGACTGTAACGAACCAATGCAGGCAGTGATTTCCTCAGCAAAAGAAAAAGGCTTGTCTGCCCTCTGCGTTACAGATCATTACGATATGGATTTCCCAATCCGGTCAGAGGAACCGGATATGGATTTTAATTTAGATCTGGATTCCTACTATTGCACTTACCACACTCTTTCTGAGAAGCTTGTCCCGGAATTTGACCTTCGCGTGGGCATAGAACTTGGTGTAATGCCATCGACAGCCAAAAAATTAAATTCCTTCGTTCAGACACACCCGGAACTGGATTTTATTATATGCAGCCTGCATGTGGTTGACGGCATGGACCCATATTACCCGGAATATTTCGAAGGAAAGGACGATCTGACTGCTTACCAGCATTATTTTGAGACACTGCTTGCCTGCGTAAAGGAATTTGATAACTTCAATGTGTGCGGGCACCTCGATTATATCGTGCGCTACGGAAAGACGAAGGCGGATCTTTTTGATATCCGCAATTATGCAGATATCTTTAAAGAATTGTTCCAGATTCTCGTCTCCCGCGGACAGGGCATCGAGATCAATACCGGAAGCTTATACCGCGGTCTCTCCTTCCCACATCCTCATGCAGATATCCTGAAAATGTATAAGGATGCAGGTGGAGAAATCATCACGGTCGGAAGCGATGCACATCATGCGGAGCATATCGGCTATGGCTTTGATGTTGCAAGAGATCTGCTGCTCTCCCATGGTTTCCGCTATTATACGACATTTAAAGAGCGCAAACCGGAATTTCATAAGATTCCTTAATCTGCCGCGTGCAAACGCGACCGATAATCCTCATAAAAAGGTGACTGTTCCCGCAGTCCCCCGACAATTTCCCGGATGCAGGCAATCACATAGTCTGCATCCTTTTTTGTTGTCTCTTCCCCGATCGTCAGCCGTATCGTGCCGCGTGCCAGCTCATCGGGAAGTCCGATTGCCTTTAACACATGGGACGGTTCTTTTGACGCAGATGTGCATGCCGATCCACCGGAGGCGCAGATGCCAAACGTATCCAGCATGACAAGCAGCGCTCCGCCATCGACAAACCGAAAAGACACATTGATATTGTTTGGAAGCCTTTGTTTCGGATGTCCATTTAAACGGCTGTACGGAATCGATGTAAGAAGTTCACCGATCATATAATCACGGATCTGTATTTCATGCTGCATCCGCTGTTCCATCGCTGCATCCGCAATATATGCGGCGGTCGCAAGTCCGATGATACCAGGTACATTTTCCGTTCCTGCACGAAGTCCCTGCTCCTGTGCCCCGCCGTGAATCAGACTTTGCATTTTCACACCTTCCCGCATATATATAAATCCTGTTCCCTTCGGTCCGCGGAATTTGTGTCCGCTTGCAGTAAGCAGATCGACCTGCAGGCACGCAACGTCAATTGGAATCTGTCCATATGCCTGCACCGCATCTGTATGAAATACTATATTATGCCGTCTGGCAGCCGCTCCGATCTCACCGATTGGCTGTATCGTCCCGATTTCGTTGTTTGCAAACATTACTGATATTAAAATCGTATCCTTTCGAATTGCCCGTTCTACCTGTTCCGGGTTCACACATCCAGATGCATCCACATCCAGATATGTGACATCAAACCCATGTTTTTTGAGGTATTCACATGTATGCAGGATTCCGTGATGCTCCAGCTTTGTCGTGATGATATGTCTGCCTTTTTTACTGTATGTGTCCGCTATCTCCTTTAATGCCCAGTTATCACCCTCCGAACCACCTGCCGTGAAATATATCTCGTTCTTTCTCGCATGCAGGGTATCCGCGATCATCTGACGGCATTTTTCTATTTCCCGCCGGTTCTCTTTTGCGATACTGTAAATGCCGGAAGGGTTCGCAAATTTGTCGTGAAAGTACGGCTGCATGGCACGAATCACTTCCGGATGGGTGCTCGTCGTCGCTGCGTGATCCATATAAATTGTCATATTTCATCGCCCTATCCAATATAATAAACCAAGACTCTGGCAGGAATGATCATCATGTCAAAACAAACTATCATCAAAGGAACCCTGATTTTAACCATAACCGGAATCCTGACCAAATGTCTCGGCTTTTATAATAGAATATTCCTGACGCGGCTGATTGGTGTTAAAGAGCTTGGAACTTATCAGCTTATTTTTCCGCTTTACATCTTAGGAATTTCTTTTTGCTGTCAGGGAATCGCTACAACCATTACCAAACATGTATCCTACCTGCTCGGTAAGAAAAATGATCTCGATACCCGCCGTGTGCTTCGGCTTGGTGGATTTTTGAGTCTTCTCTTAAGTCTGCTTGTCTCTGCCTGTTTTTTCTTCGGCTGCGATTTTATTGCCACCCATATCCTGAAAAATACAGACTGCCGCGTTCTGTTAAAGCTTCTCTCACCGGCGGTTCCTTTCGTAGCGGTAAAAGCCTGCATCAACGCATTCTTTATCGGACACGAAAAGCCCATATTCTCCGGAAGCTGCCAGTTGATCGAGCAGATCATCAGGATTGGATCCGTCTACCTTCTTGCTATCTCTTATATGCAGGATCATGTCGACGCCAAAACTGCCGTACTCGGTGTTGTGATCGGTGAGATGGGCGCCACACTTTACGCCGTCAGCTGTTATATATTGTTCCGTAAAAAACCGAATCAAACGAACAGATTGCGGGATAAAAATATGCTTATTTCAACAAAACAGAAAACATCCCTTATGATTCCCATGCTCAAGGATATCGTTCCGATCACCTCAAACAATCTGATTTTTACATTATTTTCAAGCTTTGAAGCAATTATACTTCCGACGTTTCTTTTCCAGTATTACAACAACGCCGATACAAGCATGGAAATGTACGGTGTCATCACTGGTATCGTGATCCCATTTTTATTATTTCCGGCAACAATCACGAACTCGCTTTCCACGATGCTGCTTCCATCCATCTCTTACGCCTGTGCCAAACAGGATACCAAGGCAATAAAAAAAGCACTTGTATCAAGTGCTCTTTTCTGTATCATGCTTGGCAGCTTTGCCTGCATCCTGTATATACTCTTTGCAAAGCCAATCTGTATCTTCGCTTTTGAAAGTGCCAAAGCAGGAACGTTGCTTCAGCTGATGGGATTTCTGTGTCCGTTTATTTATCTTTCCACGACGCTCTCCAGCATTATGAACGGAATCGGTTACGCCACCCAGAACTTAATCTATAATATTCTCGGCATCAGCGTGCGGATCTTATGTATCGTCTTCTTTGTACCACATTTTGGCATTCACGCATACATATGCGGTATGTTTGGCAGCTACCTGCTCCACAACGCACTCACGATCACGAAGCTTGCGTCCCCTAATTCGTAACCTTCTTCGTCCAGTCATATGGTGTGCTCTGATATACGTAATAATTCAGCCAGTTGGCATAAAGTGTATTCGCATGACATCTCCATGACTTGATCGGTTTCTGTTCCGGATCATCATCCGGGTAATAATTGACCGGAATGTTTGGATTTAAACCACGCTTGATGTCACGCTTATATTCCTGATCGAGTGTAAATGTATCGTACTCCGGATGTCCGGTCACGAAAATATTCTTGCCATCCTCTCCGATGATCAGATATGGTCCCGTAATATCAGACTCTGCGACAATCTCCAGAAGCGGATTGTCTACGATTGCCTGCTTATCCACACCTGTATAACGGGACTGTGGCACCAGGAATGAATCGTCAAATCCACGCACAAGCGGTGTCCGCTTATGGAACGTATAATGCTTATACACGCCCGAAAACTTCGCGGGAAGCTGGTATTTCTTCACTCCATAACGATAATAAAGTCCTGCCTGTGCTCCCCAGCAGATATGCAGTGTGGATGTGACATTCGTAACCGACCAGTCCATGATGGCCGTCAGCTCATCCCAGTACTCCACTTCCTCAAACTCCATATTCTCGACCGGTGCTCCAGTGATGATCAATCCATCCCACTTCTTATTCTTCACATGTTCAAAATCACTGTAGAAACGCTCCAGATGGGATTCGGACACATGCTTTGATTCATAGGACATCGTGCGGATAAAGGAGATATTTACCTGCAACGGCGTGTTCGACAGGCTGCGCAGAAGCTGTAACTCTGTATCTTCCTTTAGCGGCATCAGATTCAAGATTAAAATGTCAAGCGGACGGATGTCCTGCGTCGTCGCACGGTGCTCGTCCATCACAAATATATTTTCCTGCTCCAGTACTTTCTTCACTGGCAGATCGTTGTCTATTCTAATCGGCATCTCTAAAACCTCTTTTCTTTTCTAAAGCTAAAGCATACCACGATTTATTTATAACTGCAAGAAATCATCCTCAGAAATAATCGGAATTCCCAGTGATTTCGCCTTTTTATTCTTCGATGAAGAAGATAATATGTCGTTATTGATCAGATACGTGGTCTTCGAAGAGACACTGCCTGCAACCTTTCCGCCACGGTCTTCAATCACCTTTTTCAGTTCATCCCGGTTTGCAAAATGATTGAGCGAACCAGTAATGACAAATGTCTTACCCTCGAGATCCTGTGGTGCCGTATTCTCCTCTACGACAAGCGTCACTTCCTTCAAAATCTCACGCAGTACCCGGATATTGTTCGGATCTGCAAAATATGCTACAATGCCCTCTGCAATCACATCACCGATCTTCTCAATCTCGGCAAACTGTGCAGCATCTGCATGTATGATTGCTTCCACATCATCTTTGAAATATTTGCAGATGGATTTCGCCATGGCTGTACCGACATTCAAGATACCAAGTCCATACAGGACACGCGCAAGCTGCGTGGTACGGCTCTGCTCAATGCTCTCCATCATATTGTCATAAGACTTCTGTCCGAATCCCTCTAATTTCACGATCTCTGCCTCATAGCGGTCGATCCGGTAGATATCATACAACTCTTCGATAAAGCCACAGTCTAAAAACTTCTGTAATGTGGCCTCAGATAATCCATCGATATTCATTGCATTTCTTGAAACAAAATGCGTGAACAGCTTGATTGCCTTTGCCGGGCATGCCGGATTCGGGCATACAAGTGTCTGTGCCTGATTTTCCTCGCGGATCTCTGTCTTGCCACCACACGCCGGACATGTGTCCGGGATTTCAAGTGTGCCGGATTTCGTCAGGTTCTCACTGATCTGCGGGATGATCATATTTGCCTTATATACCTTGATCGTATCGCCGATACCGAGCTGTAACTGCTTCACAATGCTGACATTGTGGACGCTGGCACGGCTCACAGATGTTCCCTCCAGTGATACAGCATCAAAAACCGCAACCGGGTTAATCAGTCCGGTACGGGACGGACTCCACTCGACATGGCGAAGCGTTGTCTCCGCTTCCTCATCCGCCCATTTAAATGCAATCGAATCCCGCGGAAATTTTGCTGTCCGTCCAAGACTTTTGCCATATTCCACATCATCAAACGAAAGCACCAGTCCGTCGGATGGAAAGTCGTTCGTCTCAATCTTCTCTGCAAAATATGTGACCTTCTCCTGCATCGTTGCCGCTGTGACATCGACATGTTCCACAACCTCAAATCCAAGCGATGTCAGGAAATCAAACTTTGAATTCATCGTTGCATCAATCTTCGCATCTCCGGTATCGAGCATGTTAAATGCAAAGAAATGCACATTTCGCTCAGCTGTGATCTGATTATTGAGCTGCCGCACACTGCCGGAGCATAAGTTTCTTGGGTTCTTATATTTGCTGTCAATGTCCGGAATCGTGGCATTGATGCGTTCAAAATCTGTATAGGTAATAACTGCCTCACCCCGGATCGTAAGTGGACTTTTGTACGCGATCTGATTCGGCAGATTTGCAAATACCTTCGCGTTGTTCGTGATGACCTCTCCAATCTCACCGTTTCCACGTGTGACTGCCTTCACAAGCACACCATCCTCGTAAGTAAGTACAACCGTCAATCCATCCATCTTCCACGACATGACTCCTGTTTTATCACCAAGCCACTCCGCCAGTTCCTCGACACTCTTTGTCTTGTCCAGTGATAACATCGGTGCCGGATGCCGTTCCTTCGGCAGTTCACTGATGACTTCATAACCGACATGCTGGGTTGGACTCTTCGATAAAATCAGTCCGGTCTCCTGTTCCAACGCCACCAGTTCATCATATAATGCATCATATTCCAGGTTGGACATGATCTCCGTATCCTGCTGATAATATGCTTTTGAAGCCTGATTTAACAGCTCCACCAATTCTTTCATACGCTCTGTTTTTGCATCCATCGTTTTCTCCTTCTCCTGTCACGATCTCTTCTGCACCAGTCTCCGAAGCTCCTGCTCTTCGTCCCTGGTCAGCATTCGGAACTCACCCGGTCTTAAATTTCCAAGACGGATATTCATGATTCGGACACGCTTTAAATGTACTACCCGTACGTGCAGCGCATCACACATCCGCCGGATCTGCCGGTTTAATCCCTGTGTCAATATGATTGAAAAGTTTCTTGTCCCGGTCTTTTTGACTTTACATGGTTTCGTTATCGTATCCAAAATCTCAACGCCCTCAGACATCCTCTTAATAAAATCTTCTGTGATATCTGTGTTGACTC
This sequence comes from Lachnospiraceae bacterium UBA5902, assembly GCA_002431865.1. Lineage (GTDB taxonomy): Bacteria > Bacillota > Clostridia > Lachnospirales > Lachnospiraceae > Coprococcus_C. The sequence goes on along the minus strand of DJEI01000109.1, from coordinate 35,878 downwards.
GCACATGGTATTCCTTTTCATGATTATTTCTGGACCGCTGGATCTCATTTGCCAGATCTCCGTCGTTTGTGAGCAGCAAAAGTCCGGTTGAATCCTTATCAAGACGTCCTACATAGTTTACCCGTTCCGGGAACTCCACATACCGGAAGATACTGTCTGGATCAGCCTCTTTCGAAGTACAGACCTGTCCAATCGGCTTATTATAAGCATAAATCACCTTTTTCGTACGCAGATATACCGTTTTTCCATTGCAGGTAACAACAGAAGTATCTCCGACGCGTGTCCCAAGATCTGCGATTGCTCCGTCTACTGTTACCTTCCCTGCTTCGATCAGACGATCCGCTTCCCTGCGGGAACAAATCCCGGCTTCACTTAAGTATTTATTTAATCGAATTTCGTTAAGCATAGCATTCCTCTTAATTTTGTTAATTTTTTAGTTGCATTTTTGTGTTTACAGTTGTATAATCGCTTTATAAATTTTAGAAAAAGTGTAAAGGAGGCCTATTATGGATAATATTGATAAAAAAATTCTTCACTTATTACAGGAAAATGCCAGATATCCACTGAAGCATCTGGCAAGCAAAGTATTTCTTTCCTCCCCCGCTGTCTCTGCCCGTATTGAGCGATTAGAGAAAAGCGGTATCATCTCCGGCTATCACGCAAGTATTGCCCCAGTGTCTCTCGGGTATCACATTACAGCCTTTATAAACATGGCGCTCGATCCAAAACGGAAACCGGAATTCTACCCGTTTATTCAGGCTTGTCCAAACGTTTTGGAGTGTAATTGCGTTACTGGTGCATACTCCATGTTGATCAAGGTATGCTTCCCTAGCACAATGGAGCTTGATACTTTCATTGGGCAGCTCCAGAAATATGGAAACACAGAAACCCAGATCGTATTCTCTACTCCGGTTCCGCCACGTGGCATTGATGTCCGTGCAGCCGATGAGGACGAAGACGAAGATGGTGCGGATGATTTCTTGTAAAATACATGGATATAATAATAGGGCTGTTGACGAACAACAGCCCTTATTTTTTATTATTGTCCGGAACTGATCGTATTGTAGAACTCTGCGAATGCCGCATCATTTGCAATACAACTGTTTACGTTATCCTGTACTGCTTTGTACAGATTCTGAATATCCGTTGACTGACTCTGTGTCTCGATGTAATTCGTAACCTCCTGTGAATGTGCCGAATTATCAATCTTATATCCGTCTGCTGTTTTCACAACATAGAACTGATTGATATTCAGAGGAACACTTGTAATATTCGCCATACTCAGGTTACTTGTTACATACACAAGTGTTGCATCTTCCGTGTATCCCGGCATTGTGTAACAATTCACATTTGAATATGCCTTAATCACAGCGGAACGCTGCTGATACACAGTCATATCATCGAACTGGCTTGGATCTGTAACATAAGTCTTCAGCTTGTCCTGATCACAAACCGCCAACGCTGCATAATACTCTATAATCAGGGAATTGATATCCAGATTTGCATTTGTCTCGTAAGAAAAGCCAGTCTGGTTCGTCTGCTGTGCATCAGTATGCGTCGCTTTGTCTTTGTTAAACATTCTCAGATCCAGATCCGAGAAGAAATAGAAATAGAATACAACAGCAAGCAGAATAAAGATCATCCAGCCAAGAAACAGCATCAGTCCTGCTATCTTTTTCTTTCCTTTTTTATCCTTCTTACTCATATGTCCTCCTTCGAACAACAATATACAAAAATGCACCAGAGAGGAATCGAACCTCCGCACATGGCTCCGGAGGCCATTGCTCTATCCACTGAGCTACTGGTGCGCGACTTCTAGTATATCCGATTTGATCTGATTTTTCAAGGCTTCTATGCTATCAAATTTTATTTCTTTTCGAATTTGTCGTAAAAATTCGATTTTCAGGTAGGTTCCATATAGGTTTCCAGCGAAATCTAAGATGTTTGTCTCCACCTTAATTTTGTGATCCGCGTCCACAGTTGGATTATCTCCCACGTTCGTCACGCCGCGGTAATGCTGGTTATTCACTGTGACACGCGTCTCATATACACCATTTGGCACTAATAATTTTTCTTCCGTTGGAATCAGGTTTGCTGTCGGGAATCCGATTGTGGCACCAAGCTGTTTCCCATACTGGACAATTCCGGAAATGCTATAAGGACGTCCCATATATTCACAGACAACGTCCACGGCACCCTGTTCAATCTGCTCCCGGATATAAGAAGAGCTGATAATTGTCCCCTTTTCACGTAACTTCTCAAAGGCAAGCACCTCAAATCCATACCGGTCTCCATACGCCTGAAGCATTTCCACATCCCCCTGCCGGTTTTTGCCAAAACGGAAATCATTGCCGACGATCACATATTCCGGGTGCAGCCTTTCAACTAACACATCCTTGATAAATGCTTCCGGCTTCATTGCCGCAAATTTCTTTGTAAACTCGCATGTGACATTCCAATCAATTCCAAGCTCCTCCAGCAGGCGATCACGCTCCGGAATCGTATAGATGCGCTTTGTGCCCGGCATGTCGATAGAAAATACAACCGACTGCTTTCCTGTCTCATGGGACAACTGCAGCACCTTGTTGATGAGCAGCATATGCCCCTTGTGCAAGCCCTCGAACTTTCCTAATGCCACAACTGTATCTACAATATTCACGTCATTGTATGCTAGTTTCTTCACGTCAGTTTCCTCATAAAAACATTTTAAATGGTTTGTATATCTGTTCTTCCTCTTTGTAATCATACAGCGCGGCAAACTCTCCAGCATGATACACCCGGATACGGGAATCGCATGTTTCTCCCATATCTTTGAAAAACCGCGGAGAAAGCTTGTTCCCATTTTTCAGATAATTTTCTGCCTGTCCGATAACCTCATATGCCGGATACTGCTGCAAAAGAGAATCCACAGGCAGGATTGCTTCCTGCAGGGTTCCATCTGCCTGCCGCGTCTCGATCTCCTGTAACGTCAATGCTTCTGTCACAGAAAAACCGTGCACCTCTTTCCTGAGCAGACCGGACAACACAGCCATGCAGGAAAGTTTTCTTCCGATATCCCGGCACAACGACCGGATATACGTGCCTTTCGAACAATACACATCAAAGCTGTAAGTATCATCTGCTTCCTTTTTGATGTCCTGGATTGCATAGATCTCAACCGGTCTTGGTTCTCGTTTGATCTCGATTCCGGCTCTGGCATATTCGTATAACTTTTTCCCATCCTTTTTGATGGCAGAATACATCGGTGGTATCTGGTCATACTTGCCAATGAAAGACAAAATTGCATGTTCCACGTCCGCCTGTGTCAGATGTGCGAGTACTGCTGCATCACCCTCCGCAATCGTCTCGCCCGTCACATCCTCGGTATCCGTTTCGTAGCCAAGTTTCATCGCCGCGCGGTAGCATTTATCTCCTTCGGTCAGAAGATCTACCAGCTTTGTTGCCTTTCCAAGACAAACCAACAGGACACCTTCTGCCATTGGATCCAGTGTCCCGGTATGTCCGATCTTTTTCTGTTTTAAGATGCCACGAAGCTTTGCCACGACATCAAATGATGTAAAATCCTGTTCTTTATATACATTCAAAATCCCGTCTATCAAAGCTGTTCCTCTATCATCTTTATAATATCTGCAACGACTGTATCAAAATCGCCGGTCACTTCAAAGCCTGCTGCGCGGATATGTCCGCCACCGCCATAGGCAACTGCAATCTTGCTCACATCGACTTTTCGGATAGAACGCAGACTGACCTTCATTGCTTCGCCAAGCTGATATACAAATATCGCCACCTCTACGCCATCAATCACACGGATGCGGTCAACGATCCCGTCTGTCTCTTCCTTTCCACAACCAAAGGTATCAAACATTTCCTTTGTCACAAAGGTATAAACAACCTGTCCGGACAGTGCCAGCTTTGCATTGACCATTGCCTGTCCCATAAGCAGATTCTGCCTGTAGCTGACTCTGTAAAAGGTGTCGTCGATGATCTTCTGCGCATCCACGCCATGTGCAAGCAACTCACCTGCTACCTGCATCGTATCTTTCGTACAGGCGGAATACTTAAACACACCTGTATCATGTACGATACCGAGATACAGACACTCTGCGCAGGCAAGTGATATCTTCTCCGGATCAATATGCCGGAACAGCACTTCACTTGCAGAAGAAGCGTCCGCATCACAATAGTAATAATCGCCAAAGCCCTGATTGCTTCTATGATGATCCAGACAGGCACTTTTCTTTGCCATACCGAAAAGCTCATAGAAACTTCCATGCCGGTCGCGGTCTCCACAATCCAGTGAGATTGCAAGATCCAATACTCGTGACTCCGGTTCATGACAGATGGCATCCGCGCCCTTTAAAAACGAAAACTTATCCGGAATCTTCTCCAGATACACAGTCACCTCTGCGTCATAATTATCCTGAATATAATTGTACAGTCCTAAGCACGAGCCAACACAATCGCCATCTGGGCGGATATGCCCGAATATACCGATTGTCTTTGCATCTTCAATTAGATTTAATAATTCACTCTTCATCATTCTGCTTACTCTGATCCTCTTTGATTACCTCATCGATACGCTTGGACATATAATTTCCGTACTCGATCGATGTGTCCAACACAAACGTAAGCTCCGGTGTATTTCGGAGATTGATCGCTCGTGCCAGTTCGCGGCGGATAAATCCACTCGCCTGCTCCAAGCCCTTTAATGTCTCTGCGCCAGACTCTGCATCGCCTAATACACTGATATATACTTTACAATATTTCAAATCCTGTGTCACCATGACATCCGTTACCGATGTCATGGGATTGATACGCGGATCCTTTAATTCCATCCGAATGATCCGTGAAAGCTCTTTCTGGACTTCCCCATTGATCCGCTGTGATTTATGACTTGTTTTTCTCATTTCTATCTTGGTACCTCAACCATAATATATGCCTCAATGATATCTCCTTCCTTGATATCATTGAATCCATCCATAACAAGACCACATTCAAATCCTGTCTTAACTTCCTTTACATCATCCTTGAAACGCTTCAGAGATGCAAGTTCACCCTCGAAGATCTGCTCGCCTTCACGGCTGATACGAACCTTGCAGTTTCTCTGGATCGTACCGTCTAATACATATGAACCAGCGATTGTACCAACGCCGGAAGCCTTGTAAGTCTGACGAACCTCTGCATGACCGATCACCTTCTCCTCGAAGATTGGATCAAGCATACCTTTCATCGCACTCTCAATATCCTCGATCGCATTGTAGATGACACGATACAGACGGATATCAACCTTCTCACGCTCTGCAACTTCCTTCGCCTGATTGTCCGGACGAATATTAAATCCAATGATGATTGCATTACTTGCAGAAGCAAGAATTACGTCACTCTCATTGATTGCACCAACACCGGAGTGGATACATTTAACTGCCACTTCCCCGTTGGAAAGCTTGAGCAGACTCTGCTTGACCGCCTCTACGGAGCCCTGTACATCTGCCTTGATGATGAGGTTCAGATCCTTCACATTGCCTTCCTGAATCCGGTTGTAAAGGTCATCGAGAGACATACGCTGCTTTGTATCTGCGATCAGTTTCTCCTTGCCACGGTTGATAAATGCCTCGGAAATCGTACGTGCTTCCTTCTCATTTTCTGTAGCAATTACAATCTCACCGGAATTTGGAACACCATTTAAACCAAGTACCTCAACCGGCATAGATGGAGTTGCCTCTTTCACCTTGCGTCCCTTATCGTCGAACATTGCACGTACCTTACCATGCACATCACCGATTGCCAGACAGTCGCCCACATGCAATGTACCCTTCTGTACCAGAATGGTTGCAACAGAGCCACGTCCCTTGTCAAGCTGTGCCTCGATAACAATACCACGTGCCTTCCGGTTCTTGTTTGCTTTAAGCTCCAGAATCTCAGCGGTCAGAATGATCATCTCCAGAAGGTTATCAATACCTTCCTTTGTATGTGCAGATACCGGACAGAAGATTGTCGAACCACCCCAGTCTTCTGGTACAAGCTCGTATTCCATCAGTTCCTGCTTTACACGATCGATATTCGCACTTTCCTTATCGATCTTATTGATTGCAACGATGATCTCGATGCCGGCTGCCTTCGCATGGTTGATAGCCTCTACGGTCTGTGGCATAACTCCATCATCGGCTGCAACTACAAGGATTGCAATATCTGTAGACTGTGCACCACGCATACGCATCGCTGTAAATGCCTCATGTCCCGGTGTATCTAAGAATGTGATTTTCTGACCATTGATAGAGACTACGGATGCACCGATATGCTGTGTGATACCGCCAGCCTCGCCAGCCGTTACATCGGAATTCCGGATTGCATCAAGCAGCGATGTCTTACCATGATCAACGTGTCCCATAACGCAGACAACCGGTGGTCTGGAAGTCATATCTGTCTCGTCCTCTTCTTCCTCACGAAGAAGTTCCTCGATTACATCAACCTTTTCCTCTTCCTCGGCGATGAAGTTATATTCGAGTGCAATATCAGCTGCTTCATCAAATGGGAGGTCAGAGTTTACGTTGTACATCTTACCTGCCATGAACATCTTCTTGATCAGCTGTGCCACTGGCACCTTGATCTTGCTTGCAAGCTCACCGACAGTCAGTACCTCTGGCAGCTTGATCGTCTTGATCACTGGTTCTACCGGCTCCTGCTTCTTTGGTGCCGGCTGATGATTCTTGTTGTTATTATTGTTCCGGTTATTATTGTTATTGAACCGGTTGTTATTATTGTTATTTCTTGTGTTTCGGTTGTTGCTTACCGCATTCCGGAAATTTGTACCACGGCTCTCCTGCTTGGTACCATTCTGGTTGTTGCCGTTTGCAGGCTTGTTGTTATTCTTGCCCTGATTGTTCTGGTTATTATTCTGCTTATTGTTATTACCGTTGTTATTTCTGCCCTGATTATTTCCGTTATTGTTATTATTTTTACCCCGATTGTTGTTACGGTTCTGGTTGTTATTATTGTTCTTCTTATTCTGGTTGTTCTGATTTCCGGAATTAGAATTGTTGTTGGGCTTTGGCTGCACCTTCTTGTTCTCCTGCTTTGGTGCTTCCTTCTTTCCTTCTTCCTTCTTTGGCTCTGCCTTCTTCGGCTCTGCCTTCTTCGGCTCTTCTTTCTTTGCCTCAGCCGGCTTGTTTCCGCCCACTGACTCCCGCACAAATTTCATCATTGCATCATCAATGCTGCTCTGTGCTTTTAACCCTTCTTTTTTACCGCTTAATATATCAATAATCTGACTGCTTTTTACTTCTTTCCCAAGTTCTGCTGTCAACTGTTTTGCAAACTCGTGTACTCTCATGGGTTACACCTCCAATCTTAAACTAATCCAACTTGTCAGAAATCTGTTTTGCCAGACCTGCGTCTGTCACTGCAAGTACCGTCCGCTCCTGTTTTCCTATCTGTCTGCCAAGCGTGGTGCTGTCAAACGCAACCATATACGGAATCTCGTAATACTTACATTTATCCATGAATTTCTTCTGCGTATTGCCCGATGCATTCTCCGCGATGATCACGAAATATGCAATACCATCCTGAATCGCTTTCTCGGTCAGGAAACCACCGCTCTGTACTTTTCCTGCCTTTGCAGCGATTGAAAGCATAGACAATGCACGATTCTGATTTTGTGCCAACTATATCATCTCCTCTGCGATGGCCTGGTAGATTTCTTCCGGAATTTCTGTCTTCAGCGAACGCTCCAGCGCTTTTGTTTTTTTTGCTTTCTCCAGGCACGCCTGATTCAGACAGATGTAAGCACCTCGTCCATTTTTTCTTCCGGTCTTATCCAGACATATCTCATCTTCCGGCGTCTTAATGACTCTGACAAGCTCTGTCTTTGGTTTCATCTCCCGACAGCCTACACACTGTCGAAGTGGTATCTGCTTTGCCAAGTTATCTACTCCTCATCTTCATAGTCATCGGCATAATCATCGTCATAATCATCTATAATCATACCCAGATCACGTGCCTGTGACTCACTCTTGATATCAATCTTATAGCCTGTCAGCTTTGCAGCCAGACTTGCATTCTGTCCTTCCTTACCAATGGCAAGGGAAAGCTGATCGTCCGGTACAACAACTCTTGCACACTTCTTCTGCTTTCCGTCCTGCTCCTCTGTGTACGCCTGTACCCAGATTACATCGGATGGGCTTAATGCATTCTTGATATAAACCTCTGGATCTTCATCCCATGCGATAACATCAATCTTCTCGCCCTTTAAATCATCGACGATTGTGTTGACTCTCGCACCTGCCATACCAACACAGGCACCAACTGGATCAACGTTTGGATCTAACGAACGAACCGCAAGTTTCGAACGGGAACCTGCATCTCTGGAGATACCCATGATCTCTACAACACCATTCTGGATCTCTTCAATCTCATTTTCAAACAAACGCTTTACAAGCTCTGGATGGGTACGGGATACGTGGATGTTGATACCTGTATTGTTCTTCTTATCCTTGCCGTCCTTGCGCTTGTTTTCTTTCTTCTCTGGCTTCTTAACTTCAACCACATACAGCTTGATATGGTCACCAACCTTGTAATGCTCTGATTTAACCTGCTCATTTTCCTTGAGTCTGGTCTCTGTCTTCTCATCGAGGCTGATATAGATCGTATTGTCTACGAAACGCTGTACCACACCGTTTACAATGTCATGCTCCTTGCAGGCAAAACGCTCGTAGATTGCATCGCGCTCACCCTCTTTGATGTTCTGGATGATAATGCTTCTTGCCTTCTGTGCTGCCATACGTCCAAAGTCCATAGACTCCAATGGATACTCTACGAAATCGCCGATCTCGTACTTGTCATCCATTGCCTTTGCCTCTGTCAGAGAAATCTGATTTTCGTCATTCTCGACTTCCTCTACAACTTCTTTCTTGCGTACAACTGTGATCGCACCAGTCTCACGATCCATATGTGCTTCCACAAGTACATTCTTTCCATAATCCTTCTCGCATGCTGCAACCAGTGATTTTTCAATCGCCTCCATCACCAGTTCCTTGCTGACACTTTTTTCGCGCTCTAATTGATTTAAAGCATCAATAATCTCTGACATTTTTTTATCCTCCTTTTTTATGGTATCGCCCCCTCACGTCCGTTCGGCGGCAGTTCATCGGTCACATCCTGAATTGTGCTTCGCACATATGCGGCCTCCTACTCAAATGCCAATCTTATCATAGAAATATCGTTTCTTGAAAATTCTTTTGGTTCCTCTGCCGGATCGAGCTGCAATGTAATCGTCGAATCGGTATATCCAGTCAAAACCGCCTCGAATTCCTTACTGCCATCCACCGCACGGTAAAGCTTTACCTCCACCTTCTTGCCAAGGTTCCGTTTGAAATCCTTGTCCTTCTTGAGCGGTCGTGTAAGTCCCGGTGAGCTTACTTCCAAAATATATGGGTCTGTCATCCGGTCCGCAGCATCCAGTTTTTCCTCTAAGCTCCGGCTGATCAGGACACAGTCATCAATGTTGATGCCGCCTTCCTTGTCCGCATACACACGCAGATAATAATCAGAGCCTTCCTTTACATACTCTACATCCACCAGCTCATACCCATGCTCTTCGATGATCGGAGTCACAAGTTCTGTGCAGTGCTGTTCAATTTCCTGTTTTTTCACGTCTGCCACCTTTCTGACATTTTGTCTTTTCAAAAACAAAGAGTGGGTTTTATAACCCACTCTGCGTCATCTGTATTCAAGCCTTATATATTATAACATGTTTTTATTGTTTTGCAAGTACCTATTCCGCCTTTTTTACAAGTTTTACCTGCAATGCCTGTATCTCACCGCCTCCGGTATACGTGCCATTCTTTCCCCAGTCCGTCCAGCCCTGTGCCGACACATAAACGCGGTACAAAATATCATAAGAATCTGAGATTCCTCCTGTGAGATTGATTCGGATTCCAATCAGCGGTTCCTTCTGTCCGACACAGCCCGCCTGTTCGCCATCCTTACACCACGGACTTTGTCCCTGCACCGTCTCCACCGCATACCGGGCATTTCCTTTCGGTGCATATGCGCCAAGCTGGATGCGCACCGCTTCGATGGACTTTTCCTGTTTTGTATATCCTGCCACAATGCCGTCCATTTTCGCTTCCTGCCAGCCAAAGGTCTGCATATGAACCGTATATACGATGCCGGCATCCACTTCAGAGGTCAGAATACCAGCCTGTTTTTTGAGATAACTATATAGATTCTGAAGCTCCACCTGTGTACCAGTCTCCTTCAGATAAGCATATCGGAACAACGCAAATCCATCGTACCCCATACCATAGCTCTGTGCACATTGTGTTGCCAGATTATCCGTGCGAAGTGCCCAGTCCAGATCGGCATCCGAGGTTTCCCCCACCCGGTAGAGTGCAAGCCCGACATACAGCTTAATCTTCGGGTTCGTGTGCAGCGTCTGCCATACCTCGCACCGGTTCGAAAACATCGGAACTTCTTCTCCATCTGCCACGTAGCGATCCGTCCAGTAAATCTGCGGCATCACATAATCCACATATCCTTCCTGTGAAAGCCACGTGTCAACATCTGCCCCCTGACTTCGTGCATAATCCGGATTTCCCGCCGGACTGATTCCGAACTCACAGTCTGGACATTTCTGTTTGACCGTCTGGTATATCTTCTGTACAAGCGCATTTACTGCCTGCATTTTTTCTTCCTGCTGCAGCGCATCCTGCATGCCGTCGACAAAGAAATAGTCATCAAAATGAATGCCATCCACCGGATAACGCTCCAGAATTTCCTCCACCTGGTTTACAACTAACTGCTGCGCCTCCACACTTTGCGGATCTAACACCAGACATGTACCATTTTGCCCCTGATATTCAAGTATCATAGACCGATATTGCGCATAAAAAGGCGTATGTTCAAAGCTAGCCGTTGTTTCCTCCCCCAGTGACAGCCGGTACGGATTGATCCACGCCTCAAAGTGCAGTCCCTCCTCATGCGCCACAGTTACCATGATCTCATATGGGTCATAGCCCGGATAAGTCCTGGTTTTGGACATATATTCCGAATACGGAAAATATTCGGATGGATAAAAAGCATCTCCCATTGCCCGCGCATGTACGATCACTGTATTTAAACCATATGTTTTCACGTTTTCATACATGGCATGCACCTTCGCACGGAAAGCAGCCTCACTTTTGTCCGATAATTCCGATTCCATATCGATATAGGAGATCCAGCACGCCCGCTTTTCCATCTCTGTATTTGCCTGCATGGGCAGATAAACGGCAGCCTGCCTGCTCTGCATCGGAAATACAGAAGAAAGCAGACAGACTACCACTATGATTCCTGCCAGATATCGTCTTATAATCTGCATATATTACGCATCCGTTATTTCTTATAACTACTTATATGCAGATTATTTCTTTTTATGTTCATGAAGTGCTGTAAATAACAGCAGTCCTCCGCCAGATGCTACCAGCAGTGTAATCACGATGCCATGTGCCATAGAATCTTCAGTTTTTACCGTATCGTTGCTTACCACTACCGGTGTCTGCACCTGTGTGGAAGTCGAGCTTGCCTTTGGATTCACAATTAAGGCTGCTCGCGTCGTTGCAGTTTCGGTCGTTGCAGTTACCTCGGTTGTTGTTCCATTTTCTGTGGTCGTGCTTTCCGTCGTTGTCACTTCAGTTGTCGTACTCTCAGTCGTTGTTATTTCTGTTGTCGTAACTTCCGTGGTTGTTGTCTCTGTCGTCGTAGTTTCTGTAGTTGTCGTTTCTGTCGTTGCCGCCTCGGTTGTTGTCATATTGTATGGATAAAAATGTGATTCCGAACTTGCATTTACATTCTGTGCAATTACCTGACCTTCATGATTGCCACCGATCAATGACACATTTCCAGATGGTGCAATGATATGTCCGGTTAAAAAACTTGCCGTAATATTTTTAGCATCCGGGAAGTTCCAGACGAGTCCAAAGCCACCACTGTAATACTGACCGTCCTGTGCACCTTCCGGTCTGTTTTTCGCCAGATTGAAGAAGTAATTGTTGTTCAATGGAGTTCCACCAATTTCAATCTTACCAGTATCTAATGCATAATCCCCATCTCCGGAAATGGAGATTGTATAGGCATTTGAGAAAATATCTTCCGCAGTTACATTTTTCAGAATCACACGTTTTGCATTTGAGAAATTTGTCCCGCTGACGGTGATCGTCTTAGAATCTGCAAAGTCAATGATCAGATCTCCCTGTTCCATATAGCCTGCCTGCCCGGCCTTCTCCAACGCCTGCGATTCCTGTCTGATGGCGCCAAAAGCTTCGTCCATATTGATATAATCATCTGCCACCTTTACCATACGTTTTGTCAGCCAGTCTTTGTATGACACATAGCTTTCTGTATAGTAAAAGTTCGTATCAACCCCTGTTGTATCATTCCACGAACCGGCATGATAATCGACAAGGTCGATCAGGTATCGTGCATAGGACGCCGCTGCTTTCACCTTTCCCACTGTATTTTTCAGGTTCAGTTTATTTCCTACCATGATTGCACCGACGGTATCTGCTACATAATCGCCATCCAGATCATTTTGTACAAAATAGCTGTAATGTGACAGAATATAATCAATATGATATTCGCCCTCATATTTTTTATTACTGACCTGTGTTTTTTGCGTGTTAGCATTTAAGACAGACACGCCACTGATTTCATCATAAGCATCCATCTCTGTTGCATCGGTTCCCGTTGCATCTGCCTGTACACCGGCATCTTCGACAAACATCATATCCGCAGACTGGATGTCAGTATCATCGCATGTCTCTCCTGCCGTTGCATCCATCGCTGTCGCATCTGTCACAGTCGCTGTCTCCGCAAAAGCAGCCTCCAGATTTCCACAACCCAAAATACATACCACTCCGACCACACCTGCTACGATGGACTGTCGGATTCTCCTTGTCGTTTTCTTTCTCATAAAAAATGCTCCCTGCATACATTCACATAAATGTATGCAGGAAGCACTTGTCCTGATTCCAAATTTATTATTAAGATGCCTGCTCAAACTGACTGTTGTACAAATCGGCATAGAAGCCTTTCTTAGCAAGCAGTTCCTCATGCGTACCACTCTCGATGATATCGCCATCCTTCAATACAAGGATCAGATCGGCATTCTTGATCGTAGAAAGCCGGTGTGCGATTACAAACGAAGTTCTTCCCTTCATCAATTCATCCATGGCTCTCTGGATAATAAGCTCCGTTCTCGTATCAACAGAGCTTGTCGCCTCATCTAAGATCAGCATCGGACGATCCGCAATCATCGCACGTGCGATCGTAAGCTGCTGTTTCTGTCCCTGTGACAGGTTAACCTGATCGTTCAATACCGTGTCATAGCCCTTCGGCAGACTGCGGATAAACCGATGCAGACCAACTGCTTTACATGCCTGCTCAATCTTTTCTTCCGGTACATTCTCCTGACTGTATACAAGATTCTCCCGTACCGTTCCTTCAAAAAGCCATGTATCCTGCAATACCATACAGAACTGGTCATGCACTTCCTCGCGCGTCATATCCTTGATGGATACACCATCGATCTTGATATCGCCATCTAAGATCTCATGGAACCGCATTAAAAGATTCACCATCGTTGTCTTGCCGGAACCGGTTGGTCCGACAATCGCCACCTTCTGCCCCGGTTTTGCCACGGCTGTGAAATCATGGATGACAACCTTGTCGCTGCCCTTGTAACCAAACTTGACATGCTCGAAAGACACTTCCCCTTTGACATCTGTAAGTTTCTTCGTCTTGGCACTCTCATCTTCCATCTCCTCTGCCTCAGTAAACTCAAACACACGCTCACCGGCAGCAGCCGCAGACTGTAATGCCTGCATCGCCTGTGCGATCTGGCTGAGTGGCTGTGTGAAATAACGCACATACATCATAAACGCAATGATGACACCAAATAAGATTTTGTCGTTCATCGCAAGCAATGCGCCAACGATACAGACTGCCACATATCCAAGATTACCGATAAATGTCATGAGTGGCATCATAAGTCCGGAAAGGCACTGTGCCTTAAATGAGCTGTCACGAAGATTTTCATTCATCTCATCGAACTTCGCCTTTGATTTTGCCTCGCCATTATAGGCTTTGACTACGGTATGTCCGGCATAGATTTCTTCAACATGTCCATTGATCTCACCTAAATGCATCTGCTGTCTCGCGAAATATTTCTGCGACTTGCTCATAATCAAGGTCATGAATACAAATCCAAGCAGTGTCGAAACCACCGCTGCAACTGTCATCGTGATATCCGTCTTGATCATCATAATGAGTGATCCAAGAAGCAGCGTAACTGCTGTCACCAGATTACCCATACTCTGGTTAAAGGACTGTGCAATTGTATCGACATCATTTGTCACGCGGGATAACACGTCCCCGGTTGATGTCTTGTTGTAAAACCACATCGGCAGACGGTTGATCTTCTTAGAGATGTCGCTTCGAAGTCCCTTTGACACCTGTTGTGTCACATAACCCATGATCAGGTTCTGGATCAGAGATAATAACGCGCTGCATCCATAGAAGCAGATCAGCGTAATTCCAATCCGTTTGATTCCATCCATATCAATTCCGGTCATTACACCCTCGGTGATAAGATCGGTCATCTCAGATAATTTATCCGGACCAAGCAATGTTAATATCGTTCCAACACCGGCACAGATTATGGCAAAAATGATACCACCCCAGTATTTTCTGCAATTTATAATCAGCTTTGCCCAGGTTCCCTTGAAATTCTTCGCTTTCTCAACCGGACGCTGTCCTCTGCCCGGACCATGACGAGGAACCTTTGGAGCACGATTATTCTGACCAATTTCATAATTATCTTTTTCCATTATGCAAGCTCCTCCTTTGATAACTGAGAATATGCAATCTCCTGGTACACTTCGCAGTTCTTCATAAGTTCGTCATGTGTCCCCATACCGGCGATCTGTCCGTCATCTAATACAATAATCTTGTCCGCATCCCGGATTGTACCGATACGCTGTGCAACGATGATCTTCGTCGCATCCTTACATTCCTTGCGCAGTGCTTCCCGCAGGATCCGGTCTGTCTTATAGTCCAATGCAGAGAATGAATCATCGAAGATCAGAATCTCCGGCTGTCTGGCAATCGCACGTGCAATCGACAGACGCTGTTTCTGTCCACCTGAGAAGTTTGAACCGCCCTGTGCAACATAACCTTCATAGCCCTGATCCTTCTTATCTACAAACTCACTTGCCTGCGCTACCTTCACTGCCATCGCAATATCATCCTGTGTGGCAGGTGCTTTTCCGTTTTCGCCATATGCCACGTTCTCTGCAATTGTTCCAGAGAACAGGATTGCCTTCTGGCTGACATATCCGATCTTATTATGCAGTGCCTCCTGCGTATATTCCTTTACATTCACGCCATCGACTAACACTTCACCATCTGTCACATCATAAAACCGCGGAATCAGGTTGATAGCAGTACTCTTACCACATCCGGTTGCGCCGATAAACGCGATAGTCTCGCCCTTCTTCGCAGAGAAAGAAATATGCTCCAATACATATTCCTCCGCATCTGGATATTTAAAGCTTACATCCTTGAATTCCACCTCGCCATCCTTCATAACCGGGAACGTATCTCTCGTTCCATCCTCAATGGAAGGTTCTGTATCTAATACTTCCAAAATACGCTTCGCAGCAACCGATGCACGCGGCAGCATAATGAAGATCATAACCAGCATCATGAACGACATGACGACCTGCATCGCATAGGAAGAAAATACAACCATATCGGAAAACAGTGAGAACTTGCCCTGTAGATCCTGTACATCATTGATCAAAACTGCTCCAATCCAGTAGATTGCAAGGGAAAGTCCATTCATGATCAGCATGATCGTCGGCAGCATGAACGCCATCGTCTTCGATGTGAACCAATGGGTATCCGTCAAATCCTCGTTGACCTTCTCAAACTTCTCTTCCTGATATGCTTCTGCATTGTAAGCACGTACGACGTTCAAACCTGTCAGATTCTCACGTGTTACCTGATTGATATCATCGGTCAGGCTCTGCAGACGCTTGAATTTTGGCATACACAGACTCACACAGATGATAACGACAATCAGCAATATGACAACTGCAACACCTGTGGAGAGTGTCCACTGCCAGCTTTTATCAACGATTTTCAGGATTGCCATCACTGCCATGATTGGAGCTCGCAGCATAATTGAAAGTCCCATAACGATCAACATCTGTACCTGTGTCACATCGTTTGTGGAACGTGTGATCAGACTGGCAGTCGAGAACCGTCCGATTTCCTCCATTGAGAATGACTGTACTTTATCAAATAATTTGCCTCGCACAATCGCACTGAAATTCGAAGCAATCCGCGCTGCGCAGACAGCTACCAGTATCGTTACCAACAAGCTGCCAAAGGCACAGAGCAACATTTTTCCTCCTGCAATCAGAATATCATGCATCACACTATCCTGTGTCGTAATCAGTGATGTAATTTCCCGCATATAATCCGGCAGTTTTAATTCGAGCCAGACCTGTGCCACTACAAATACCACACTGAAAAGAGCCAATACTACTTCCTGTTTTCGGAAATTTTTAAAAATACGTAACATTCCATGCTCCTTTCCATTTTCTGTAAAAACCTTTAATGAACATGAGTTATAATAGCACCCGAATTAGCACGCAGCAATATCAAGTGCTGACAATTCATAATCTTTTCACATATTAAACACATTATCCAACTATGTCCAGAATATCCTCGGGTTTCTTCGCGAAGACAGTCGCACCAAGCGACTCCAGGAATGCCCGGTCACGAAAGCCCCATTCCACTAAAATGCAATCTACGCCAGCATTTTTTGCAGTCGCATAATCCACATCTGAATCGCCGATATAGATTACCTCATCTTTTTTAAGTTCAAACTCCTTCAATATCTCATATACGGAATCTGGTGCCGGCTTCTTACGCACACCTTCGCGTTCGCCAATTGCAATGTCAAACTGCCCGGTAAAGAAATCCTTCACCAGATCCTGCACTGCGAAATCCACTTTGTTCGATACAACAGCTGTCATATAGCCCTGTGCACGAAGCTTTGTAAGCAGCTCATTGATTCCATCATATGGTCTTGTTGTGTCCATACAGTGATCCTTATAATAGATCTCGAATGTAGCAAACACTGCCTCAATATCTGCATCCGAAGTTTCGGCCGGAACCGCACGTTCAATCAGCTTATGGATTCCATTTCCGACAAACTGGCGTACTTCCTCTAATGTCCGCTCCGGGAAGCCATGCTTGTTAAGCGCATAATTGGTCGTATTCTTCAGATCTTCCAACGTATATAAAATTGTTCCATCCATATCAAAAATAAGCATCTTATATTTCTTCATATTTTTCATCTCCGCTTCATTTTGTAATACACAAAAACGCCTGACATGCCAAAACGGTATATCAGGCGTTCTATTTTTATCGTTAGTTTTCGCTTAGTTACCAGACATCTGAGCTGCAACTTCTGCTGCGAAGTCTTCGTTCTTCTTCTCAAGGCCTTCACCTGTCTCGAAACGAACGAACTGCTTAATAGCAAGCTTGCATCCATTAGCCTTTGCCACGTTTGCAACATACTGAGCAACGTTCTCCTTGTTCTCAGCCTTTACATACTCCTGCTCAAGCAGACATACTTCCTTGAGTTCCTTGTTCAAACGTCCCTGAACCATCTTCTCGATAATATTGTCAGGCTTGTTTGCATTCTTAGGATCATTCTTAGCCTGTGCAACAAGAATCTCAAGCTCATGAGCCTTGTACTCCTCAGATACTTCATCTGTAGAAACATACTTTGGATTCATAGCTGCAACCTGCATAGCAACATTCTTCAGGCACTCGTCAATTGCCTCTCCGGAAGCATCTGTATCAGCCTCTACAAGAACACCGATCTTTCCGCCTGCATGAATATAAGAAACAACCTGTCCATCTGTCTCAATCTTAACAAAGCGACGGATATTCATATTCTCGCCAATCTTTGCAACCATAGCCGAATGCTTTTCTTCGACTGTCATAGAAGGATCCAGTGCCCACTTCTCAGCCTTCAACGCCTCTACATCCTTCGCATCAGAAGAAACAATCTGATCAACGATTTCTTTTACATATGTCTGGAATACTTCGTTCTTAGCAACAAAGTCTGTCTCAGCATTAACCTCTACCATAGCTGCCTTCTTACCGCCATCTACGACAGTTGTCATAACGATACCTTCTGCAGCAATTCTGCCTGCCTTCTTAGCAGCAGTTGCAAGTCCTTTCTCACGAAGGAACTCCATTGCCTTATCGAAATTACCGTCTGTCTCTGTAAGAGCCTTCTTACAGTCCATCATACCAGCGCCAGACATCTCTCTTAACTCTTTTACCATACTAGCTGTAATAGCTGCCATTTTTTTGTCCTCCTAAACCGATACTTCTTACTCTTCTGCTGCGTCAGCTTCTGCAGATTCAGCTTCCTCTGCCGTCTCTACATCTGCTCCCTGGTTTGCCTCGATAACAGCATCTGCCATCTTAGAAACGATCAGCTTTACAGCTCTGATAGCATCATCGTTACCTGGAATTACATAATCCAGTTCTTCTGGATCACAGTTTGTATCTGCGATACCAACAAGTGGAATACCAAGTGTATGTGCCTCATGTACGCAGTTTCTCTCCTTGCGAGGATCTACGATAAAGATCATGTCAGGGATGTCCTTCATATCCTTGATACCGCCAAGGTTCTTCTGAAGCTTCTCCATCTCCTTCTTGATCTCGATAACTTCCTTCTTAGGTAATACATCAAATGTACCATCCTGCTCCATTGCTTCGTACTTCTCAAGCTTTGCGATTCTTGTCTTGATTGTCTCGAAGTTTGTAAGCATACCACCTAACCATCTCTGGTTAACATAGTACATACCACATCTCTCAGCCTCAGCCTTGATAGAATCCTGTGCCTGCTTCTTTGTACCAACGAAAAGAATCTTTCCGCCGTTTGCTGCGCAGTCAAGAACTGCCTTGTAAGCCTCGTCTACCTTGCCAACAGACTTCTGAAGATCGATAATGTAGATACCGTTACGCTCAGTATAGATATACTCAGCCATCTTAGGGTTCCATCTTCTTGTCTGATGTCCAAAGTGAACACCTGCCTCGAGTAACTGTTTCATAGAAATAACGCTCATAACTTACCTCCTGGGTTATAAAATATTTTCTTCTGTGAGCTTCTTACAGCCGTGTGTCAAGCTGTCTAGCGAAAAACCATCGCGTTATATGGCACCCTTTTCACCGATTCACTCACATGTTTTTTCACACGAAGCCGATTATAACATAAAAAAAAAGTGCATACAAGCACTTTTTTTATTTTCTATGGTATTTTCCATGATTTTACTGTTTTGTTGTCAATATCCTGGCTATTTCCTCATAAGACATACCAGATGCAAGGGAAAAACTGCCTGTTTCAAGCTTCATATCGTATCCATTTGCGACAAGGAAGCTGTTGAATTTGGATGCATCATCGACCAGACCTGCATTTGCAAGTGCCGAAGCAATCGACTCTGAGCTCATGCCACTGGAGATCGTGATCGTTGTCTGCGTTGACGTATCTGCCTTTTCTGTGGTAGAAGCTTCTGTTGTTGCCTTTTCCGTCGTTGCTTTTTCTGTCGTTGGTGCCTCTGTGGTTACATTCTCCGTTGCCGCAGGTGCTTCCGTTGTCGTCTTCTCCGTGGATGCCTCCGTTGTGATTTCTTCTGTCGTTGTCTCCTCCGATGTAACGTCGGATTCTAACACATACTCCGATTGTTTCACCATACCAAGCTCCTGCGCCCGTTTGATCACATCTTCATCACTCATGCGGTTCTTACCCGAAGTCATATATGCAGCAAACATAATCAGTGCTCCAAATACGATACCAACACCAAGTCCACGTACAAAATATTTTCTCTTCATTACTTTGCCTCTCCTTGATACAAGTCTACTACCAGTTTTACCTCTCCGACACCAAGTCCCAGATGCTTTGCAATCTCCAGTATACTAAGTCCCGCCTTATGCATCTCTAAAATCATATCCTTGTTATCGACATTTTCCAGCTCTTCTCTTGCTTCCTCTGGAAGTGGTGTTTCCTCCAGATCGCGGATAGCATCATCCAGCTCCGGATCTGCCTCAGGCTGTTCGTCCGGCTGAACAGCTTCCTGTGTTTCAGGTTCTGCCGCCGGTATCTGTGTACTCTGGCTGTCCCTGACAATGTTCTGTGCCGCCTGTTCCTGCACCATCGAAGCGATTTCTTTCTTATATTCATCAATCATATTGACCGTAGTCATGATCTCCTTCTGCTTGTCTGAAAGCATATCATACAGGAAAACAACCTCCTTATGGTTGCGGTCAATCTCCTCATTGACAGACACCGCATAATCGCCAAGTGCAAGTGTCTTCTGGTTTACGATCTCTGCAAGACGAGTCTCAATATCTGAGAGCTTTCCGTCCACCTGTTGATCCATGTAATTGCGGATCAGGGTATCAATCTTCTCTTTCTGCTCCTGTGTCAGTTCCTTTGGAATCTTCACTACACCCGCACTTTCCTCTTTTTCCTCAGAGAGCTTCTCCGAAAGAGCAAAACTGACAAATATAAAGATTAAACCGATTACAATTAAAACAATGACTGTTGTTGACATTTTCTCTTACCTCATCTCATATTTTTAAATCAATATTTACGCGGTTGATACCGGAATGTGTTTCCGTATCCTCCGTTTTTGTTTTCTTCTTTTTTCCGGAATAGAGATTCTGATATTTGTTTTTTCCCTCTTCCTTTGCATCCGGACTCTGCTCGTAATATGCCGCTTCTTCCTTCTGCACAACCGTTTCCCGCACTTCCCGTTCCTGCTCCTTCGTCTCATGCAATGCATTCTGACTGTGCAGGATACTTTGTGCATCCGCATTCTGCTGAATGGATGCAATCGGTGCCGATGCCTGTGTTGCAACTAATGGTGAAATCATTGCTATTCCTCCTTTTCAGCCGTTTTTTAAAACGGTGTCGGTTTTACAACACCATCTGCAATTTTATACCAGCTATGCTTATCCACATCTTTCACCGCATAGGATTGATTCGATATATAGATCATAACGCCACGGTACGCATTTCCCAGCACCTTGACGCTGCCTTTTTTTCCCATCGTCAACTGGATACGCAGCTCCTGCAGAGTATCATTTTTCTTCCGATATTCCGCTTTCATCTCCTCGGCACGCTCCGTATACGTCTTGATCTGTTTAACATTCTCCGGCGTCAGCTTGATTCCCCGTTTTAACTTTTCTTTATAGACATTCAGATACGAGGTCGTCTCCTCTATGGCTGTTTTCAGATCCATGACCTGTGGAACCAGTGTTTTTGTCTGTTCGTACAATTCCGGTTTAACACCAACCTTGACTATCGTCTGTGTCTCCATACGGTTGCCAATACTGTTTGCTTCCACATACGTCTCGCAGATCAGTTCACCGCCCACAATAAAACCTTTTCTGCCGTGAATAACAACCTTTCCGCCTGATTGGATATGACTGTGCAGGATAGAACCCGCAAGCACATCACCATCCGCAAATACATTGGCACTTTCAAAGAACTGTGCACAGATATCGCCTCCTGCACATAACTTGCCTTTACCCATGCCCTGTACGCCTCGTTTGATCACAATGTTGCCACCGGCAATCAAGGTTGCACCTTCCACAACGCCGTTGATCTCGATATCACCCTTTGCACGAATCGTAAATCCGGTTCGCACCGTACCTGGTACCATTACATTTCCTTCATACTCAATATCCCCGGTTGATGCATCAACATCCGCAACGACCTTATAAGTATCTGACACAAACACCGTACCTTCCGCCAGCGTGACATTTCCGTTGACATCGCTTGTGAGCAAGGTACCATCCTCGGACAATGTAATATTCCTTCCATATTTTAATTTCCGGATCTTCGGTCGGTTCTGCGGAATTGTTTTTCCATAGATATTCATTCCCGGTTTGCCCGGATCATGTGGTATCAGCTTCGCAAGCTTATCGCCCTCATTTACCGCTGAAAAAAGATTCAGCGCGTGGAAATCCACGCTTCCATCTTCTAGCATCTTCGGTTTGGCAAGCGGTTTTGTGTTGAAGAAATATTCAATCACTGTATCTTTTGCCGGCGTCGGTGCCATGCCCTTTGCAATCGGAATATTTGTACAATAAGTACGCGTTGTCTTTAGCTTCTCCATGACCGGTTCCAATATCCCGTACAGAATTTTCTCGCGTTCTAATTCCGCGCGGATCTCCCGCCCTGTCATCAGTTTCCCGCCTGTTGACGGCGGATAAAACCGGATATATGCAATCATGTTATCTTTTCCAGTAATAATCGTTGCACTCTCATCAAACACCTTTGCACAAGTATCACTGATCTTGATCTGCAGCGGTTTCTCCTGCAACAGATCCAGTGTTTTACGCAGTGCATCAATCGAAAATCCGGTAAATCCTTTCTGTTCTAAAAAAGAAACGACCTCGCGGATATCCAATCGTTTCCCATCTTCCTTCGGTGGAAACACGTCCAGATAAGTTCCGTCCTCTTTGATGCGGATTTTAAAAAAAGAGTTTTTGTATTTCATAGGCATTTCCTCAACCCATCATCAATGCAAAATTATCGTTCATACATCGGCGCATCTTTGTCAGCGCCTTGGAATGTAACTGCGAAATGCGGGATTCGGACACTTCCATCACCCGGCTGATCTCTTTCAACGTAAGCTCCTCATAATAATATAAAAGTACAACAGTTTTCTCTTTTTCAGTCAGCATCGAAAGTGCTTCTGTCAACTGTGTCTTCAATTCCTCTTTCAAAATCCGGTTCTCCGGGTTTACACCCGTACCGTGATATGCAGGTGCCTTCACGTCATTCCCCTGCTCCATAAAATCATCCAGCGACGAAATGTTTGTCACATTTGTCTGTTGCATCCATATATCATATTCTTCCTCCGAGATTCCAAGCTCTTCTGCCATATCTGCGTCGGAATAATTCGGTCCCTTCAATGCTTCGAGCTTCTTGGATGCCTCCGTGATTGATTTTTGTTTCTGACGAACCGAACGTGGAATCCAGTCCATCTTCCGGATCTGGTCAAAGATTGAGCCACGAATACGAAGGCTTGCATACGTCTCAAACTTAATGCCTTTCCCATAATCGAATTTATCGATGGCGTCAATCAGTCCGAATATTCCATAGCTTACCAGATCATCGTATTCCACGTTTGCCCCAAGGTAGATGGCAAGTCTTCCTGCAACCAGCTTCACCAGAGAAACATATTCGATTATCAGTTCTTCCCGAACGACCGTTGATTTGGAATGACTGTATTCCATCCATAATCGTTCTTTTTTATCCAAGATTGCCATGTACAGCAACACCCCTTATTTTACGTTATACGTGGTTTTGCGCATCCGTACCTTCTTCCTCCGGCGGCGCCTCCTCCATATCCACTTCTTTTACCTCTTCCATATTGCGGATCTTATCGATCAGCTTCAATGCGATCGTCGCAATCACGTAAAAAACGATAATTACGATCAGCAATATGATCAGAGAACGTACAAGACTCCGTTCATATTTCATATTAAGCAGCCATGTAATAAGCGCCGCCAGCAAAACAATAAACGCTCTTGCATTTTTATATTTGTCTTTCGTCTCCAACTATATCGTCTCCAACCTATATAATGTGTGTCTGCTTTCCGGCAGTCACTACAGTCAAATCTTTGGTTACCGGATCAAATATAATGGTACGTCCATAATTCAATCCGACGTCCTCCGACACAATTTTGATCCCATACTGCTTCAGTACTTCCCGCACGGCTTCCACGTTTTTCTCTCCGATATTCCCCATTGCGGTATCAGAAGAAAACCGGAACATCTTCGCACCACCGGCAATCTTGGCGATCATATTCTTCCGGCTGAGTCCCTGTTTTTCCAGTTCCTCCACCAGTGCCTGTATTCCGGTATCTGCGAATTTTAATTTATTTTGATTCTGTCTGATTTTTGTACTGTCAGGAAGCATAATGTGAACCAATCCTGCAATATTTTTCGTACGCTCATACAATACAATCCCCACACAGGATCCAAGTCCAATGGTTGTGATCGTATCCCCCGCTATGCAAGTGTTCATATCTGCTATCCCAACCCGGATAACATCATTCAACGCCTGCACCTCCAATTCCAAACTTCAAAAGCAGCCGATCGAAAGAATGCATCTCTGAGATCAACATGATATATCCATCAATCTCCTGATTACCTGCTTTAAATCCAGAATTGATCAGCAGTGCCTTATCACTCACCATGCCATATTCGATACATGGTACACTCAGAATCGCGCCTGCCATATCGATACAGATCTGCGGCTGGGAGTACCTTAGCTCCATCCCGGACAGGTTCTCTAACGACGCAACGTACGAGCCAATCAGGATGTTTGCAATCTCTCCAATCGCAGACATTCCCATCTCACTGTGCCAGTCCTGTGTTTGTCCAAGCAGCACCTCGGACAGATGTCTGGCATCGTCCAATCCAAGCACAAACAGGATCATCGCATTGAACGAACCATGCAGCCGGCTTAATACACCGACAACAGATGTCTCCGGTCCGCCAAGTGCATTCTCAAGTTCGTTAAAATCATATAATTTTACCGTTGGAGCACTCATGCTGAGCCTGGAAGACAACAGCACAGAAAGTGATGTCGTCGCATTTCCCGCTCCGATATTTCCAATCTCTGTCAAAGCATCTTTTACCTGCTCCGATAACTGTTCGGTATGTTTTTCCATGGCATACACCTTTTCTTATTCGTTGTCAATATCTGCAATCAGTGCACCAATATTTAAGAGTGAAATCAGGGATTCATCATACTTTCCAACACCCGTCAGATATGTACGTGTATCTCCACTGTCTGTTGCAATCTGCTCAACATTGTCATCCGTCAGGGTGACTACCTCACGCACCTCATCTACTAAAATACCGATCTTTGCATTTCCCTCTACCTTGAGGATCAGGATACGGGACGCATTCGTATTTTCCTTATCCGGCAATTCAAATTTCCGTCTGAGGCTCATAACCGGAACAACCTCACCACGCAGATTGATGATGCCAAGGAAGTACGGCTGTGCATGAGGAACTCTTGTAATCTTCTGCAGACGGACAATATTATCAATATAGGTAATGTCAATCCCGTACTGTTCATTGTCAAATTTTAAAATAATATACTGCTTTGCGCTATTCGCTGCTGCATTTCCATCCATGTATGTGCACCTCCCTTACACCAATGTGTTTGAATCAATAATCAAAGCAACTTCACCATTTCCAAGAATCGTTGCACCACTGATCATCTTTGGCACATGAATGTATTTTCCAAGTGACTTGATAACGATCTCCTGCTGACCGAGCAGCTTGTCAATCACAAGCCCCGCCTGTTTGTCACCCTTCTTTACGATTACGACAATCTCACCCTCATCCTCGATGGCATCCTCGTCCTTTTCAATTGGATCAATATCCAGAACCTCATTCAGACGTACAAGTGGGATTACCGAACCACGCAGGTTGATAACCTCTTTGGTATGTACATAGCGGATATCCTCCGGTAAAATTTCCTCGACTGTCACAATGGAATTCAGTGGAAGTGCATACTTCTCACCGGATACCTCTACCATCAACGCCTGAATGATTGCAAGCGTCAAAGGCAGTCTTACAATAAAGGTTGTTCCCTCACCAAGCTTTGATACAACCTCGACATCACCGCCAAGCCCCTCAATCTTGTTCTTTACAACATCCAGGCCAACGCCTCGGCCGGATACATCGGAGATCTTCTCTGCGGTTGAGAATGCTGGCATAAACAGCAGATCAATTGCATCTTTTTCTGTCATATATTCTGCCTGTTCCTCTGTGATCTGTCCCTTCTCCAGTGCCTTACGCTTGATTTTTTCTACATCGACGCCCGCGCCATCATCGCTGACCTCAATTGTAACATTATTTCCATCCTGGTAAGCATCCAGACGGATCGTACCAACCTGTGGCTTTCCTAACTTCAGACGGTCAATCGTGGACTCCAGTCCATGATCGGCTGCATTTCGAAGCATGTGCATCAATGGATCACCAATCTCATCGATAACCGTACGGTCAAGCTCGGTATCCTCACCCGTCATGATCAGCTCCATCTCCTTATTGAGCTTCTTGGAGAGATCACGGATCATACGTGGGAACCGGTTAACAACACTCTCGATTGGAACCATTCGAACCTTCATAACTGATTCATGCAGATTTGTTGTGATACGCTCTAAGTATTCGATCTGTTCGTTGAAGGACTGATCCTGAGAAGAAAGTGATCCTGTCACAGAAACAAGTCCGTTCTTCGCGATAATAAGCTCGGACACCTGATTCATCAGATCATCCAGCTTCTCGATATCGACACGCACAGAACGATTAACAACCGGCTTGCCGGATTTGCCTGCCGGCTTCTTCTCCTCCTTCTTCGCAGGTGCAGCCGCCTTGGCAGCTGTCTCTTCCGGCTTTTTTTCTTCTTCCTTTGCCTCTGCCTGCACTGGTTCTTCTTCCTTCAGTTCATATTCCTCAATCACTGCCTCCTCGATCTCAGAAACATTCTCGATTGCTTTCTTTACTTCCTCCAACGACTTGTCAGAGATGATAAACATGGAAAAATCAAGGTCAAACTTCTCATCCTCGATATCCTGTACACTTGGTACGGATTTGATAATCTCACCCTTATTCTCCAACCCCTTAAATACAAGAAATGCACGTGCAGCCTTCAGCAGACAGGTCTCCTGAATATATACTGTTGCAGCATAGACATGCATGCCCTGTGCCTTTGCCTCACTGATTGCATTCTTCTCGAAATCAGCCAGTGGGATAGACAGATATTTTCTACGGTCGCCACCCTCCGTTTTTTTCTCCTCTTTGGGTTCTTCCTTTGTCGCTGCCACCTGCGCATCACCGTTTCCTGCCAGACCATTCTGCAAAACAGCATTTAACTGTGCAATCAGCTCATCATTATCCTCCGTACCTTCATCCGAAGTTTCAATGATGTTGGTCAGATATCCTTCTAATGCATCCAGACATTTGAACACGATATCAACCAGATCCGCATTGACATTCATCTTTCCGTTCCGGATCTCGGAGAACACATTCTCCATATCATGTGTCAAGCGCTGCATACGCTTATATCCCATCGTTCCTGCCATTCCCTTTAATGAGTGGGCAGCTCTGAAAATCTCATTTACCGTATCAACATTCTCCGGCTCTGACTCCAATATCAGCACCTGATCATTGAGTGTCTGTAAATGTTCTTTTGATTCATCAATAAAAATCTCCAGATATTGACTTAAATCCATTCTTGCACCCCTACTTTCTTTGTTATCTCTTCCGCAATCTGCTGCAGATCACACACACAGTCACAGAGTCCGGCATCACGGATTGCCTTCGGCATCCCATATACGGTACTGCTTGCCTCATCCTGCGCAATCACATAAACCGGCTTGTGCTTTGCAAGCTCCTGTGTTCCCTTCGTTCCATCTGCACCCATTCCGGTTAAAATGACACATATGATCTCGTCATATGATACATGACTTAAACTTGAAAGCATGATATTTCCACACGGTTTCAAGCCCCCGATTGACGGTGTCTCATTGAAAAACACTTCACAGCCCTTCGCTGTCTCATGCAGTGCCAGATGGGTTCCGCCCCTGGCAATGTAGACATGACCATTCTTTAATACATCGCCCTCTGCAGCCTCCTTCACAGATACCGCGCTCTGCTCGTTTAATCGCTTCGCAAGCGTCTTCGTAAATCCCTCTGGCATATGCTGTACTAAAACAACCGGTGCAGCAAGATTTTTCGGAAGCTTTGGTATCACGGACTGCAACGCCCGTGGTCCACCAGTGGAGCACACAAGTGCCACCAGTTTTTTCCCGTTTTTCTGTCTATGCTTTTTTTTGATGATTACAGGCTTTTCCGGCTCCATGGTACAAGCAGTCTCCGCCTTATGCAGAGTACGTTCCTTTACCTCCACTGCCATGCAGAGTGCTTTTTTAATCTTCTCGGCATACCGTTGCACATCTTTTCGGAAGATATGCTCCGGTTTCCGGATAAACTCAATCGCGCCCAGATCCAGTGCTGTAAAGACTGCATAGGAATCCTCTCTTGCACTGAATACAATAAATGGAGCAACAACACCTGCTTCCTTCGACTTTTTAATCAAGGTCAGACCATCCATCTTTGGCATATCAATATCCGTCATAACAACGTCAATATCATTCTGCTTCGACAGATATGCATAGCCTTCCTCTCCATCCGCCGCCAGGTATGCGACTGTAAATCCATCAATATGATTTATTATATCAGACATGACTCTTCTCATGAGTGCAGAGTCATCTA
>DJEI01000109.1:0-7404 GCA_002431865.1 Lachnospiraceae bacterium UBA5902 | reverse complement strand
CATCTATTAGCAATATTTTTTTAGGATCGTTTACCATTCGCTATTTCCATTCTTTCACTTTCAAAAATAAAACGAATAATCTTGTCACGCTCATCCTGTGTTATTTTCAAAAATTCCATACGCTGTTCATACATATCCGGGCGTCCGTCCACAGGTGTACTTGATAATATTCGTGCAAACAAGTTGAACTGAAGAATCTCCCCAACAATCGAGACAAAAAATTTTACCTTTACCACTTCATTGCGCTCAATATTGATTCTCTGATTCAGTCTGAGACCGCCACCACTGATATCTACAATTCGTGCCGGCTGCCACGGCAGGGCATCCTCCGGAACAGAGATATCATCTGGAATTCCCGTATCATATTCTTCATCCGAAACCACTCGGATCTGCGCATCGATCAGGCAATCATACCGGTAGAACTGCCGCCGCTGCACCTTCTCCAAGGCACCAAGCAGCTTGACATCAAGGAAAAACAGATTTCCACTCTTGTAACGCGAGTTTACCTGCACATTGCATTGCAGCAGACCCCGTTCCGTGTAAAAGCAAGCTGTATAACGCTCGTCCAGATCCAAAGGTACGATCCGTCCCTCAAAAATCGGCATCGCAATCTGTAATTTTTCCTGATCCAGTATATCATAGATTTTGCTGACATAGACCTTTTTATTCTGCTCGTTGCGAATAACCTGATCGAGTCGCACCAATTCAATTTTATTACCTATCGCTATTCCCATTCTCTTTCCTTTTTTCTGCTGTTTATATCATAACAATTAACGGATTCTCTTCTTTGAACGGAAGAAATCAATAAATACCCTTGCAATTCCTTCTTTTTTCTTACTCTCCTCAACCGTATCGTCACTCAGGCGATTGACAAGCTGGCAGATTCCCTTTGTGGCTGTCGTTCCCGGATATGCCTGCACAAGCGGTTTCTGCTCAATAACCGCCATGGAAGCATTCTTATCCTGCAACACAGCTCCCAGAAATGAAAGCTTTGTATTCAAAAATTTTGAAGATACAGTATCTATCTTGTGGAAGATTTCTGCCCCCTCCGTCTCATTTTCCACACGGTTGGCTACAACATGGATTGTCTTATAAATCGGATTGAAGCTGTTTTTTCTACGCAGCACTTTAAGCAGTGAGTAAGAATCTGTAATGGATGTCGGTTCCGGTGTCACAACCAGAACAACCTCCGGGCTCATCATGACGAACTCCATGACGGAATCCGTAATCCCCGCACCCGTATCAATAATCACAACATCATACATCTGGTCAAGTTTCACTAACTCAGAAATCAAAAGTTTGATACTCGCATTATCGAGTGTTGCAAGCTCGGACACCCCCGAACCACCGGAGATAAATCCAATTCCCTCCGGTCCCTGCGTAATAATCTCTCTCATAGATTTATTATTATGTATCAGATCCAATAAGTTATATTGTGGACGGATTCCAAGCATGACCTCGACATTTGCCAGTCCGAAATCCGCGTCAAATATGACCACTTTTTTGCCGCGCCTTGCAAGCTCCAGCGCAATATTTACGGAAAGCGTTGTCTTTCCAACACCGCCTTTTCCGCTTGTAATTGCAATCACCCTTGCATTGGAGATTTCCTGATTGGTCTGCACACGCTCCCGTAATTTCGTTGCCTGATCCATCACTTTCCACCTCCTAACAATTTCTTAGCAATAATCTGCGGATTCAAAACGCCGATATCATCCGGCACATTCTGTCCCCATGTCACATAAGAAAGTGGCTTTCCTGTATCCAGTTTCAGATTCAATATGCTTCCCAGACCATTTGTCTCATCCAGCTTTGTGAAAATGAGATTGTAATCAAACAGTTCGCCATACGTGTTGGAGATAGAAAGCAGATCTGCATATTTTACCGTGGCAGAAACAACAAGGAACACTTCTGTCTCATACTCTTTCACGGAATCAATAATCTGTTTTAAGTCTTCTTTCTGCTCCTCACTCTTATGGGAACGTCCGGCTGTGTCAACTAAGATCAGGTCATAATTTTTAAACTTTTCCACACTCTGTGCCATCTCTTCTGGTGTATACACAACCTCCATTGGCGCAGACAAAATATTTGCATACGTCTTTAACTGCTCAATTGCTGCGATACGGTATGTGTCAATGGAAAACATCGCACATTTTAATTTCATATCCAATGTACAAAGCGATGCAAGCTTTGCCATCGTGGTTGTCTTTCCAACACCGGTATTTCCGACAAAAAATATAACCTTTGGTTTCTTCTCACCAGCAGTTAACGGCTGAATCTCACCAAGCTTCAACACGATCTTCTGGTATACATTCGCCAGTATGTTATCAATCGG
The DNA here is from genome assembly GCA_002431865.1 of Lachnospiraceae bacterium UBA5902. Lineage (GTDB taxonomy): Bacteria > Bacillota > Clostridia > Lachnospirales > Lachnospiraceae > Coprococcus_C. The sequence goes on along the minus strand of DJEI01000109.1, from coordinate 5,072 downwards.
CTGTTTATCATCCTTCACAGTCAGCTCGTCAATGATCTCCTTTGCATGTGCCTCCGAAACCTCGCTGTCAATCAGCTGTTTGATCACAAGATCAACAACCTTATTACCCAACCGCTCTGGATCTTTTTCCTTTTCTTCTGCTTTTACAAGTGTTTCACCTGAAGAGATTGCCTGATTGGCAGCTTCCTTGATTGATGTTTCCGCCGACTTCTGCGTCTGCATCTGCTGCTCCAGAAGCTTCGCGATACTATTGATTTTCTCCTCAATCGCATTCTGCGCTTCCTCGCTGTAAGAATCCTTATTCTCACCAAATGCTTTGCCAAACAGGAAAGGTTCGTCTGAGGATTCGCCCCGGCGTTCCTGTCTGAGATCGATTGTCTGCTCATCCGGTCGTGCAGATGGAGCCGCTGGTGCGGTAGTCGCTGCCTGTTCTTCCATATCATCATCAATCGCTGCCGTCAGTTCCACGCACGGCTTTTTAAAGAGACGCATGATTCCTCCCGGCTTGATTTTTTTCACATTCATTACGATCGCATCCGGTCCCAGATCCTCTTTGGCGAGCAGGATTGCTTCTTTTTCAGTTAGTGCTTTATACTTCTTAATTATCATGAATCGTTATCACTCCCACGGATTTTAATTCCACTTCCGAATCAATCTCATTATATGAGATAACAATCAGGTCTTTCAAGTAGTCACTTGTTAATTTCTTAAAATACATACGAACAATCGGTGATGTAACAACAATCGGTGCATCGCCCTTGTTCTCCAGCTTCCTGACCTCGTCCTCCGTTGCCTTTAAGATGCTCTTCGTTACTGCTGGATCTAACGAGATAAATGCGCCCTGTTCGGTTTGCTTCACAGACCCCATGATCATCTGCTCAATCTGTGGATCCAGCGTCACTACGGTGCCGGATTCTCCATCGCCAAAATATTTGTTGGAGATCGCACGTTTTAAACTCTGCCGGACATACTCGGTCAGAATATCGGTATCCCGGCTCGTTGCCGCATAATCTGCGAGCGTCTCAAAGATCGTAACAAGATCCCGGATGGAAATACCTTCCCGAAGCAGATTCTGCAATACCTTCTGAATATCACCGACACTGAGCAGCTTCGGTACAAGTTCATCTACCAGTGTCTTATTGTTGTCCTTGATATTATCAATCAGGTTCTGTACATCCTGTCTGGTCAGAAGCTCATCAAGATGCTGCTTGATAACCTCTGTCAGATGTGTTGCAATGATCGATGGTGGATCAACAACGGTATAGCCAAGTGATTCTGCGCGTTCCCGCTGGGATTCCGTAATCCACATTGCCTCCAGATGGAAAGCCGGCTCCAATGTCGGAATACCAACGATCTCATCCTCGACATACCCCGGATTCATCGCCATATAATGGTCAAATAAGATTTCACCCTCACTAACCTGAATTCCTTTGATTTTAATAATATACTGGTTTGGATTGAGCTGGATATTATCACGCAGACGGATAATCGGCACAACAGCACCAAGTTCCAGCGCAATCTGTCGTCGTATCATAACGACACGATCAAGCAGATCGCCGCCCTGATTGACATCTGCTAACGGTATTATACCATATCCAAATTCGAGTTCAATAGGATCCACCTGCAACAGAGAATTGACGTTTTCGTGTCTTCGTACCTCCTCTGCCTGTACTTCCTCTTCCTCAACCTCCTCCTTAATTGCCTGTGCCTCTTCCTTGCCCTTTATGGAGAAGGAAAGCACGATAAATAATACACCATAGACCGCACAGAAAAAGAAATTCAGTGGTGTGAAGATACCGAACAGAAGCATTGTGATACCAACGAGTAACAATACCTTTGGAATACTGAATAACTGTCCGATCAGGATATCTCCAATATTCTCCTCCTTCGATGCCTTCGTAACGAGAATACCTGTCGAAAGTGAAATCATCATCGAAGGTATCTGGGATACCAGACCATCACCGATCGTAAGAATTGTGTACTTACTGATCGCATCCGAAAAGCTAAGCCCCTGCTGTGTTATGCCCATGATCAGGCCGCCAACGATATTGATAATCGTGATAATCAAACCGGCAGTCGCATCTCCTTTAACGTACTTGGACGCACCATCCATGGCGCCGAAGAATGCGGATTCCTGCTGGATCTTATCTCTTCTGCGGATTGCCTCTTTGTCATCGATGGCTCCGGATGAAAGATCCGCATCAATCGCCATCTGTTTTCCCGGCATCGCGTCCAGTGTGAATCGTGCCGTTACCTCAGATACCCGCTCAGAACCTTTGTTGATTACCATCATCTGTACGATAATCAACACGATAAAGACGATTGCACCAATGACAAGGTTTCCCCCACCGACAAACGAACCAAATACCTGAACGACTTTACCTGGATTACCAGTCGACAGAATCAGTCGTGTAGAAGATACATTCAAGGATATACGGAACACTGTCGTAAAGAGCAGCAATGTCGGAAATCCCGACATATTCAATGTCTCGCTCGTAAACAGACAGTTAAATACAATAATCAGCGACATGGATATATTGAATAAGATCAGCCAGTCCAGCATGGTACTCGGAATTGGAATAATCAGAAATACAACTGCTGCAAGCAGATAGATTCCTAAAAATATATCATTTTTCTTCATACCATCACCATCCTTTCCCGCGTGATCTTATTTTCGCCCGGTTGCTAACTTACTTTATTCTTTAATTTATATACATAGGCAAGCACTTCTGCGACTGCCTGATACAATTCTGGCGGAATCTCATTTCCGACCTCAACATTTGCATATAGCATCCGCGCCAGTGGTTTATCCTCAACAATCTCAATATCATGTTCTTTCGCCAGATCTTTGATCTTAAATGCCAGATAATCGGCACCCTTCGCCACGACAACCGGAGCCATACTGACCGTATTATCGTATTTTAAGGCAACAGCGAAATGCGTTGGGTTCGTGATAACAACATCCGCCTCCGGCACGCTCTGCATCATTCTTCGCCGTGCCGCATGCTGCATCCGCTGTCGCTGCTGTAACTTGACCTTTGGATCTCCTTCTTGATTTTTATACTCATCTTTGACTTCCTGCTTTGTCATACGCAGGTCTTTCTTGTGCTTCCATTTCTGGAACATCCAGTCTCCAAGTGCAAGCATCAGATATGTCACAGATATCTTAATGCCTAACTCCATCACCATATCAAAGAGTATTCCAAGGCAATCCTGAATCGTCAGATCATACGCCGTCACAAAAATTCCAACATTGTCCTTGACAACCGAATACGCCACCGCCGAAAAAACAATGATCTTAAAGATTGACAACACCAGCTCAAACAGCGACTGCTTGGAAAACATACGCTTAAATCCGCTGACGGGACTCAGTTTGTTGAACTTCGGCTCCATCGGCTTAGATGTCACCTTCCATGTGATCTGGATGCGCTGTGACAAAAATGCTATCACAAATGCAAATATGACAAACGGCGCGATTGTAATTGCGATATACTGTACGGAATCAATCAGGATCTGCCATGCGCGCACATGGGAAAATCCATCTCCCGTTTCATTTGCGATATCACACCAAAAATATGGAAATGCGTTGACGAGACGTTCTCCGATAAACGACATAAATATCCGTAAGCACAAAAAAAATGCCAGAAGCATAGCCGCAGATGTGAGTTCTTTGCTCTTTGCCACCTGACCTTCTTTTCGGGAATCTTCGATTTTCTTTGCGGTTGGTTCTTCCGTCTTCTCCCCACCCTCATCGTTTGCAAACAACTGCAGATCATAGGCAAGCAAAAGCGGTGTCCGTTTTTCTTCCAGAGAAAACACGTCACAACCCTCCTAATATCATCTGGATCATATCACGCATACGTTCCATAATATAATTTGCAATGTTCGGAATGAACATAATACAAACTGCAAGCAAAAATAAACCAACAAATACTTTCAACTGCATACCGATTGCGAACATGTTCATCTGCGGAGAACTCTTTGCAAGCACTCCCAAAATGACATTCAGCATGGTTGCGCCTAAGAATACCGGCATTGCGATACGGAATCCAATCATGAACATCTGCACGATAAACTGAATCAGGGATGTGTAGATCACATCCGGGTTTAACACAATCCTGCCGACAGGCACCAGTTCAAACGACTGTGCTGCCGCAGACAATATATAATAATGCAGATTTGATATCATAATAACCAGACACACGATCTTATCGTATAAATCACCTGTGATCGTCACCATACCCTGATTCGGATCAAAGGTCGTTGCCATTGAAAATCCAATTTCCCGGTCGATAAATTCTCCTGCAATCGCCAGTGCCTTCATTGAAAGTCCCGCCACAAATCCAAGCAACAGGCCAACCATTGCTTCTTCTAACACAAGCGTCGTATACCCAAGCACATTCGTATATTCCGGAAGTGAAACATCCACCACCTGATACAGGATCAGGGATACGAAAAACGCAATGGATATCTTCATTCTCGCATTCAGGGAATTATGTCCAAAAATAGGTGCAATTGATGTAAAACAAGCGACACGGACAAGCACTAGCAGAAATGCTTCCAGTGTCAGCGTCGATATCGTAAAGGACATCGTCTATTACCCCACAAACTCTCCAAACCGACTATACAGATCCTGTATAAAGGACAGGATGTTATTCAAGATCCAGTCTCCACAGATGATGAGTGACAAAAAAACACAGATCATCTTTGGGACAAACGTCAACGTCTGCTCCTGAATAGAAGTCACTGTCTGGAAGATACTGATAATCAAACCAATTACCAAAGATGTAATTAACATCGGCGCACTACATTTGATTACAAGCCACACAGCTTCCACCGTGATAGCTACGACATTGCCTGTACTCATACAATCACCTCGTTACTCTACTGTCAAAAATTAAACGAATTTACAAGCTGTCCGATAACCAGATTCCATCCATCTGCCAGAATAAACAGCAGAATCTTGAACGGCATGGAAATCGTCGTCGGAGGCAGCATCATCATACCCATAGACATAAGCACAGAAGATACTACCATATCAATCACAATAAACGGAACGTAAATCAAAAATC
>DJEI01000101.1 GCA_002431865.1 Lachnospiraceae bacterium UBA5902 | reverse complement strand
TTGATAAATGGTCTGGAAAATGGAATGCCAGACTCATTTGCATATCCAACTGCATGCGCCGTACCGGAATCCGGAACACCTGCAACGATATCCGGCTTGACATTATCACGTCTTGCAAGAAGCTGTCCACAGCGGTACCGCATCTCCTCGACATTCACACCCTCATAGGTTGAAGATGGATAACCATAGTAAATCCAGAGGAAGGTACATATCTTCATCTCTTTGCCTGGCAGAACCAGTGTCTTTAATGCGTCGCTCGTCATCACGGCAACCTCGCCCGGACCAAGTTCCCGGTAAGTCGAATAGCCGAGATTTAAAAACGCAAAGCTCTCGAAGGTCGCACAGAATGCGCCATCCTTCTTACCAACGATGATTGGTGTTCTTCCATATTTATCTCTTGCAAGATAAATGCCCTTCGGTGTCAGGATCAGCATGGACATCGAACCTTCAATGATTTCCTGTGCATAGCGGATACCATCGATAAAATTATCCTTCTGGTCGATAATAGCGGCTACAAGCTCCGTCGCATTGATCTCGCCGTTGCTCATCTCAAAGAAATGCGTTCTTCCCTCCAAGATCGTGTCGATGATCTCCTGCGCATTGTTGATCTTACCAACCGTTGTGATTGCAAAAGAACCATGATGCGATCGCACTAGGATCGGCTGTGCCTCATAGTCTGAGATACATCCGATACCGAAGTTACCTTTCATGGTATTTGCTTCTTTATCAAACTTTGTCCGAAACGGTGCATTGTCAATCTTATGGATTGCTTTTTCAAATCCATGTTCCACACTATACACCGCCATACCTGCACGTCTTGTTCCAAGATGGGAATGATAATCTGTTCCAAAAAACAAATCAAATACACAATCCTCTTTTGACGCAACTCCAAAAAAACCGCCCATGACTGTACCTTTCCACTTTCGTGGCCTTTCCCTGTATGCTTTTATTTTTGAACATATTTTTACCACATAACATTATAACAATAATAATTCTGTTTTGAAACACTTTTTTATAATCGGATGTATATTTTTGCGGAAGTGGGAAATGATAGATGTAAGAAAGTACATTTCTGTATTTTTAATGTATATGGAGGTTTATTATGAAAGTATTAAACGGTGTGGCTCTTACAATTGCCATCATTGGTGCGATCAACTGGGGCCTGATTGGTTTCTTCGATTTCAATCTCGTGTCCGGGATCTTCGGCGATGCAACCGCATTTACACGTGTCATTTATGCTTTGGTTGGTCTTGCCGGGCTCTACATGATCAGTCTGTACGGAAGAGCTTGTGCAGACGCCTAAAAAAAAATGCTGTCTGAACCGCTATGCGTCCAGGCAGCAATTTTTTATGCTTTGTTTTTTTCTTCAAGTCTTGCAAACACTTTATCGTAGCTTGCATTTCCGTAATTTAAGGATCGGTTCACCCGGCTGATCGTAGCAGTCGATGCACCTGTTTCGTTTGCAACCTCTGCGTAAGTTTTTCCGTCTTTCAGCATCTTCGCAACCGCAAACCGCTGTGCGATCGACTGTACTTCCTTGACCGTACAGACGTCCTCAAAAAAATCCATACATTCATCTACCGATTCCAGCGTGAGTACAGCTTCGAGAAATTCTTTTACAGATTGTGTTCGTATTGTCTTTTCCATGTCATCACCTACTCATATTGAGCCATTCTATTTATTCTCTTTGTGCACCCAGACTGCCACGGCGTCACGGTTTACATAGAAATCACCGAAGCCTTCTTCATCAATCTTGATGTTGTATTTTGCATTTCCCATCGCATCTGCGAAATGACATCCAGCAAACTGCTTGCCAATATACATATGCTTTGTGCCACCGGTTCCATCAGAGATCACAACTGCCATACCAGAATTCTTATGCTCCTCATCGCCCTCACGTGTCCATCCGATACAGTTCGGATCATCAAAATAATCATGCTGTGCACCATATGCCTGATTCTTACGAAGTCTCATCAGCTTGTCAAGCTCCCGCTTCTTCGCCTTGATCTTTGCCGTTGGGATTCCCTTGTAATCACCATAGAATACACATGGATATCCTTCCTGACGAAGCAGGATGACCGCATATGCCATCGGCTTGAACCAGTCTTCTACCCATGATTCCAGTGACTGTCCAGGCTGGCTGTCATGATTGTCGACAAAGGTCACTGCCTTCATCGGATTGACCTTCGCGAGTGTACCGTCTAAGATCGTTCGCAGATCATAATTGCCATGTGCCTTCGAGCAATTGTGGAAATTAAAATGCAATGGAACATCGAAGAGGCTTAACTCGCTCTCATTCGCATTTATGTAATCCTGTAATACATTGACATCCCAGTGCCAGTACTCGCCGACTGCGAATAAATCCCTATCGACATCTTCTTTCATGGCACGTAACCAGTCTTTGTAGAAATATTTATTAATATGCTTCACTGCATCGAGGCGGTATCCGTCAATGCCTGTCTGCTCGGTATACCACTTACCCCAGCGGGTAAGCTCCTCCGTTACCTCCGGATTGTCAAAGTCCAGATCCGCGCCCATCAGATAATCGTAGTTTCCAAGCTCGGAATCCACATTCTTGTCCCAAGTCTTTCCATCAAATTTGAAGATAGATTTGACCGCTCTGTCCTGATCCCAATCAATGCCGTCAAAATGTGTCCAGTTCCATGTAAAATCGGAATACTTTCCTTTTCTACCCGGAAATGTAAACTTCGTCCACGCCCCAATCGTCTTAGAATCACCTACCATCTGATTCCGGCTGTTCGCATTAAACTCTTCGGCAGATACCTGCTCAACATCATCTGCACCAATTCTATGATTCAATACAATATCTGCATATACCTGAATCTTCTTGGCATGCAGTGCCTTGATTGCTGCCAGATATTCATCCTTCGTTCCATATTTTGTTGGAATCGAACCCTTCTGATCAAACTCACCCAGATCATACAAATCATAGACACCGTATCCGACATCTTCTTTTCCCTGTGCACCTTTATATGCTGGTGGCATCCAGACTGCAGTTACCCCTGCGGTCTTTAATTTTGCCGCATCCTCTGCCAGTGCTTTCCAAAGCGATGCATCTGCAGGAAGGTCCCACTGAAAATACTGCATCATAGTTCCATTCATACCCATGAGTTTCTACCTCCGCAATACTTTAACATTTTAAAGTATTATATCAAATGGTTTTGGTTACGTAAAGTTTATTTTCCTATTTCTAATGGACTCTTCTAACGGACGCAGGCATATCGGACAAATGCTTCCAATCCGGGGCCGCTTCCGCTTAGTTGCTCCGCGCATCGGTACTAAATTCGCACTTCGTGCTCATTAAGTACCGGCGGTCGCAAATGCCCCTTCTTGGAATCCATTTGTCCGATATGCCTGCTGGGTGTTGATATAATTGCGTTATAGATATATCTGCTAGATATTGAATATTATACAGATAAACTTAAATTCGCACTATCTGTTCATTTTTTATTCTGTTATGTCTGTGAATACTCCTTTCTGATTCTGCTCATATTCTCTGACCAACGACATATACTCCTTCTTATATTCATCCTTGCCTACGGTGTCTTTTGCAAGTGTGTACACCATGCCAAGGTCTGCACTGCCAGAATATTCGCTGTCTTTCAAGAGCATTCCGAAGGCGGCGACGCTGGCTGCAAAACGCAGGTTGTCAGAACCGTCTTTGTTGTAATTTTCTGTCTTGCATGGGTAGGATTCCAGTTTGCTCTCCTCGCCATCCGGCTCTTTGTAGCGGATATTGACTGTGAATAATTCATCGGTGTAATCTTCGGTTCCACAGATTACAACCTGCGCGGTTTCGCCGTATTTTAAGTTCGTCTCCGGCAGTTCCATATCCGAATCAGCCGGGATGATTTCATAGAGTGCGGTCACACTGTGTCCGGCGCCCATCTCTCCGCCATCTTTTGTGTCATCCGCGAAATCCTCGGCTGCCATCACGCGGTTTTCGTAGCCGGTCAACCGGTAGCCCTTCACCTGCTCCGGGTTGAATTCTACCTGTAATTTGACATCCTTTGCCACAGTCACCATATTGGCACCAAGCTCATCGACCAGCGCTTTCTTCGCCTCAAACATCGAGTCGATATACGCGTAGTTTCCATTTCCTTTGTCTGCAAGCAGTTCCAGCTTATTGTCCTTGTAATTGCCATAGCCGACACCAAAGGTGCTTAAGAACACACCGCTTTCCTTCTTCTCCGTGATCAGCTTCTCCAATTGTCCCTCGCTTGTCAACCCGACATTCAGATCTCCATCAGTACAGAGGATCACGCGGTTATTTCCACTCTTGATGAAGTATTCCTGTGCAAGGTCATATGCGGTCTCAATTCCCGCACTGCCATTCGTGCTTCCATACGCTTCGAGCCCTTCAATCGCGGACGAGATCTCATGATAGTTGTCACCACTTACGCCCTTCAGAACCACTTCATCCGAACCGGCATATGTCACGATAGATACACGATCCTTCTCGGTCAGATTCTCTGCCAGCATCGTGAGCGACTGCTGCACAAGCGGAAGCCTGTTATCATCAAACATCGAACCGGACACATCGATCAGGAATACGAGATTCGATGCAGGCGCATCCTTAAAATCAATTGCCTGCGTGTTCATCGAGACAAGCGCCAGCTTCGTATCGTCATTCCAAGGACAATCCATATACTCTGTGTACACTGCAAATTTCTCATCGTCCTTCGGGAGCGGATAATCGTAATGGAAATAATTGAGCATTTCCTCGATACGCACCATCGCCGGATCAATCTCGTACCCATTTTCGATCGCACTCCGGATCTGCGTATAGCTTGCCGTATCGACATCGGCGGCGAAGGTCGAAAGCGGTGACGTCTGTACGCTCATCCATGGATTCTCCTCTGTATAGGAATACTCATTTGTGTTCCAGTCTTCCGGCTCCTCGTAATAATCGTCCGATGCCGGCATCGCATTACATTCATCAGAAGCAATCATGGAATCTTCTACCATTTCACCGTAATCCTCTGATATCTCCGGTGTCATTTCGGTCGCATTGGTTCCTGTCTCCGCCTGCTTTGTTTTGGCATTCCCACATCCACACACAGCCGCCGCCATGCAGATACTTAACGCCATTGCTAAAATTCGTTTTCTCATAAAAAATCCTCCTTCGATCTTATATAAATCTTTGTTTTCAAAAGCCTCTATATAAGATACGAAGGAGGATTCCTTTTTTATGGTACTTTTTAATTTTTTATTTTATAAATCGTAGTTTCGTCCTCGATTTGTAAATATGTGCCATCATATACCGTAAATTTAATAAACGGTTTATATTGTATCAGTACCTGATAGCGAACCGCTGATTTCGTCGACATGTCTGCTGCTGTTGCACCATCACAAATCACCGCAGTCTGTAACGACGCACATAATGCCTGAAGCTCTGTTTCGGACATACGTGTCTGTTCTCCTGCACCATTTGCATCTGTCACATCACAGAGTACAATAACCGAATCAAATCGAAGCATCTGCTGCAGAATCCAAGGTCTTTCTTCTTCCGAATACCGATTCATATCGGTAATGGCAACATTTTTTTGTCCGAGCAGCCGGTTTTCATTTGTACTTTCTTCGACGATCCAGCGCTCTCTCCCTGTCTGTCCGGTTGCTCTTGTTATTGCATAGGTAAGGCATCCACCACTCACAAGGAACAGCATACACGCTACAACCAGCCACCGTGAAAATTGCCTTCTTCCATAGTTTCGTTTCCTGGGACGTTCTCCCTGCATTTCTGCATACAGTTGCCGTTTCAGGCGTGCCTCCATGTCTGGATCAGGTGCAATCGCATCAGCGTAAGCCTGATATATCTTTTTCATGTTTTCAGACATAGTCATCCTCCTTCAATTCGTCCCTGAGCATCTTTCTCCCCCTGCTCAAAAGCGACTTCACTGTTCCCTCCGTACTTTTCGTCACATGCGCAATCTCCTTTACCGTTAACTCTTCATAATAATAAAGATACATCGGCAATCGATAACGCTCTGGAAGTCTCTCCACCTTTTCTTTCAATACAGGCAGATCTGACGCCTCGTACGAAGGTTCTGTTACATCATCTAAGGCAACCGTATGTCTTCGCCACGCACTTGTCACATTTGATTTAATTGTATTTACTGTCACTCTGATCAGCCACATCTTTCGATGTTCTTCATCCCGGAAGGTTTTGTCCGCTTTCAGATATTTGAGCAAAACCTCCTGGGTGATATCCTCTGCATCGGCGACATTTTGCATGCGCGTATATGCGATGCGATAGATCATCGATGCATACATCTCTACAAGTTGTGCAATCCCTGCATGGTCTTCCAACTTGATTCCTCCATGAAACAAAATTAGTTGTAATTCTCCATATCGAACTTCGTGAGCACACCATCCTGAAATGTAAATTCCACACTGCTTGCGTATGCTTCATCATTCTCTTCATATGTCAGCGTCATATAATCACTGGTATCGCTTGTATAACTATCGGTTGGCTCGCCCATGACTGCTTTTACCTCATCCGGTGTCATGCCAAATGTAATGCCATTTCCAAGCGCGGCATCATACTTGTTATCAAAATCATCACGGCTAAGCTCGATTCCAAGGATCTCACATTCTGGTACCTTCTTTGTTCCGCCACCTGTAAAGTTTTTGAAACGTACATACATATCTGACTCGTCAGCCGCCTCTGCACGGGCACTCATTGAATACTGGTTGTCTTCCAGCTCCTCATCAAGGTAATCATCATCAATCGTGTAACCCATCGCTACAATATCATCGTAAGTAAGTGTAGCAAGATTGTAAGACTTTCCAAGCATTGTAAACTGCATATTTGTCCAGTCAAAACCATCTGCATTTACCGGTGTTGTGCTTGCGCTCTCCGTTGTTGCTTCGGTTGTAGTTTCTTCTGCTTCCGTTGTCTCTTCCGTATCTTCCTCTGTATCTTCCGAAGCAGCGGCTGCAAGTGTGTTCTCCTTCTGTGTAGACTCTGCGTAGATCACATACCACTTACCATCTTCCTCAATCAGGTAAATCTGCTCGGCAAGTACCATCTTACCGTTGGAACCAGAGTATGTCTCCTCTGTATCTACTTCATACATTGTATCGGCATCCAGAGATAAACTATACGCTGCATTAATAATATCCAATGTACTCTCTCTCTTAGAATCCGATACTTCTGTTGCATCCGATGCTGTATATGTAAATGAATATCCACCAAATACAGTATCATAATGATCCCAGAACTCATCCTCGGATGATACACCATTCGATGTGTAGAAGTTGTTCTCCACGCTGGACTGGAGATCTGGATAGTATGCATCTACAATCGCAGCCATATCCCGGTTCTTCATACCCTCGCAGAAATCTACAACGGTCTGCTTTGCTGCTTCTGCATCCTTGCTTCCGCCTTTGTTTCCATCCTTCTTGCCAAACTTCATAAATGCGAAGATACAGCCGACGATCAATACTACAGCTAAAATGATCAATCCGACGATCAGACCGGTCTTCTTTTTCTTTGGTGGCTCATTGCCACCAGCAGACTGCTGTGGCATACCATCCCCCGGCTGCTGCGGCATACCATAACCCGGCTGTGGTGCCTGCCCTGGTGCGCCATACCCTGGCTGTGATGTCTGACCTGGTGTTCCATAACCCGACTGCACTCCCTGTCCTGGCATTCCCGCCTGCATATCCGGCTGTGGTGTTCCATAGCCATTTGGTTGTTGATTCTGATTGTTATCCATTTTCCTCTGTCCTCCTTAATACCTCATGACATCGAACATGTTTTATGCCCGATGGAAACTCTTTAGCTCCGTATATAACACTTCGTACCAGGTGAAATGGTTGCATAAAATTTTTATTTTTTCTATTTTTTTAATTTTTGTAATTCCATCATAAGATCTGCGACTGTTTTTCCTTCGAATTTTTCTCCTTCGTAATAAACGTTTGCCACACTCGATCCATTCTGAAGTTTCAATTTCATCAGATAATATGGCACATCCGATTGTATCATGTCTGCCGGTTTCCAGTCCAGTACCTCATACGCTTCTAACCGGAACTGTACCTTGTCGATTGCACCATCTGTATCCGCGCTGTCAAACTGCTGCACGATATTGCCCTGTGCATCATACTGCGTGAGAATCACCTGTGTGATCGTCTGATAGCTAACCTGATTATCGGTATCGTTTCTCTCTTCGGAATTTGTTTTTCCCGAATTATCCGTATTGACTGTTTCGTCCGTCTGCGCTTCTGTTATTCCATTGCTGTCTACATGATTCATGCTTTCATCTGAGCTGTCCAAAATTTCGCTGTCGGCTGCCGCCGACGCATCCGCATTGTTCGATGGTGCAGTCTCTGCCGCCGCTGTCTCGTCTGCCATGTCGTCCATTTCCTCTATGCGTGCCTCCGTCGCCATTTCCTTTGTATTCGATTTCCGCATTGAGCTGATCCCGATTGGTACCGCAATGATTACGATCAGCACTGCCGCTGCCACAAGCACAAGCTGTCTGGTTCTTCCCTTTTTCTGAGCCGCTTTCTGCTTTGTTACTTCCTCTTCAAAGCCTGCATCAATCCGGCTCCACAGATCCGGCATGTCCTGCATATCCTGTGCACGAAGTGTCTGATATGCTTTTTCTTCTTCGGTTAATTTATTCTGTTGTTCCATACTCTCTCAGACACCTCCTTAATTTTTTGATTCCCTGATTGTACAGCCACGTCACCGTGCCGATCGGCTGTCCCAGAGTCGTTGCGATTTCCCGGAATTTGAGATTTCCTACCAGCTTCAGATCCAGCACTTCCCGCTCCCGGTCGGAAAGCGTCTGCATCGCCTGCCGCATATCCTCTGCCAGTATCACATGCTCTTCGACGGTGGACGCTGTCTCCACCGTCCCGCCTTCTTCTAACTGATCCTGCGGTGCTTCTTCTGTCTCGTACAACAGATATTCATGTCCGCGCTTCCGCAACAGATCGATTGCCATATTTCTTGCAATCTGGATCAGCCATGCCCGGTGTGATGTCTTCTTCTGATAGGTGCCCGCTACCCGGATCAGTTTGATGAAGAATTCCGACGTCACATCCTCCGCGTCCTCCCGGCTCTTTACGACATCGTAGACAATCGTATAGATGAGCCGCCCATACGCGTCGTAGATGGCACGGAGCATGTCTTTATTTCCTTTTGCAAGACCTTTTATGGCAGCATAAAATTCATGTTCTGTCATATAACCTGTCCCCTCATAACCCCTGCTATATATTATACGTTTCTTGTTTTATTTTTTATGGATGATTTTTGATGAAATGATTTCACCAACCATATTCCTATGCATTATACTGAAAAAAGCGGCAAGACTGTTCATCCTGCCGCCGCATCATTTTGTCTTATAAATCTTTTCCTGTCAACAGCTTGTATGCCTGCAGATATTTGTCGATGGTCTTATCTACGATATCCTGTGGCAATGTCCAGTTATGACCTTCATTTGCCTTTAACCAGTCACGTGCAAACTGCTTGTCAAAGGATGGCTGACCGTGTCCCGGCTCATAACCATCGGCTGGCCAGAATCTGGAGCTGTCCGGTGTCAGCATCTCATCGCCGAGTACGATATTGCCGTTCTCGTCCAGACCGAACTCAAACTTTGTATCTGCAATGATGATACCACGGGAAAGTGCGTACTCTGCACATTTCTTGTACAGCGCAATTGTATAATCGCGAAGCTTTGCTGCATACTCTTCTCCCTTACCTGGGAAATATTTCTCAAGATGCGCTACGCTCTGCTCATAAGAGATATTCTCGTCATGATCGCCAATCTCAGCCTTGGTAGATGGTGTGTAAATTGGCTCAGGCAGCTTGTCGCTCTCCTTTAAGCCTTCCGGAAGCTTGATACCACAGACGGTGCCATTTTCCTTGTAGCTTGCCCAGCCACTACCTGTGATATAGCCTCTTACGATACACTCAATTGGAAGCATGTTCAGTTTCCGGCAGAGCATGCTGTTTCCATCAAACTGTGGCTGCTGGAAGAACTCTGGCATATCCTTTACATCTACGGAAATCATGTGGTTTGGAAGGATGTCCTCTGTCATATCGAACCAGAATTTTGACATCTGTGTCAGTACAGTACCCTTCTTTGTTACCTGATTGTTCAGGATTACATCAAAGCAGCTGATACGGTCTGTTGCAACCATGATCAGGCTGTCTCCGTTGTCGTAGATTTCACGAACTTTTCCTTCTTTGATCGGCTTCATGTTCTTATCTCCTTTGTCTTTTTTAATGAGTCATCTTGTTTTACATATAGTTTCTCTAAAGTTTGCACATAACTACTATTTCTACGCAGACGCGCTCTCGCTCACTTCATCACGCAGTGGTACTAAATTCGCGACGCTGAAGCCGTCGCTCATTAAGTGCCAGCGTGCTTCAATGGTCTGCTTTAGAATTAGTAGTTATGCGCAAACTTATATACATTTTATTCGTAAAACAAAATTACTCATACATACTAGCACCTTGGCGATGCTTAGGCAAGAGCATTTTTCTTATATTTCTTCTGACTTGGAGCTTTTTTTCTTTTTTCCTTCATTGCTCCATGTCTATTTTTCGCTTAGTTTCCAAAATTGGAGCAATTTTTCTTATTCGCTTACTTTACTCCAACTCCAAAGCTAAGCAAAATTTCCGGTTTGGAGCACTTTCTCAAAATCCATCCGTTTTGCTCCAACTACAGACTTATGCCCTCTTTCCGCCTTGGTGCAATTTCTCCATATCCACCCGTTTTGCTCCAACTACAGACTTATGCTCTCTTTCCGCCTTGGTGCAACTTCTCCATATCTACCCGTTTTGCTCCAACTCCCCATGTCCATTATTGCAAAAAAGCAAAAACCCGTGGCGTCTGCCACGGGGCTTTGTCTACAGTCTGAAAACAGATATTTCATCTGCTTCTTACCTGTTTTATTTGTTGTTCTTTTTATAGATGAAGTACGCGGTCTTTGATTTCCTGCGTCCGTCCCTGATTCCAGAACTGGGTTCCGATGTAGCCACAGGTTCTTCGGGCAACGAACAGGTTGTTCTGGTCACGATTACCACAGTTCGGGCACTCCCAGACGAGCTTGCCGTTCTCATCCGTCACGATCTTGATCTCACCGTCGTAGCCGCAGATCTCACAGTAATCACTCTTCGTATTCAACTCCGCATATAAAATGTTGTCGTAGATGAATTTCATCACGGATATAACCGCCTCGACATTATCCTGCAGATTTGGTACTTCCACGTAACTGATTGCGCCGCCCGGCGAAAGCTTCTGGAACTCGGATTCGAATTTCAGCTTATCAAATGCATTGACAGGCTCAGTTACATGGATATGGTAGCTGTTCGTAATGTAGTTCTTATCTGTAACACCCTTGATGATACCAAACCGCTTCTGTAAGCACTTTGCAAATTTGTATGTCGTAGATTCCATCGGGGTACCATAGACAGAATAGCTGATGTTCTCTGCTTCTTTCCACTCTTTACACTTGTTATTTAATTTCTGCATCACTTCGAGTGCAAGCTTCTTACCCTCCGGAGAAGTATGTGTCTTGCCTGTCATACGCACGCACATCTCACAGAGACCTGCATAGCCAAGTGAGATCGTTGAATATCCATTGAACAGTAACTTATCGATTGTCTCGCCCTTCTTGAGTCTCGCAAGTGCGCCATGCTGCCACAGGATTGGTGCCACATCGGATACGGTTCCAAGCAGGCGCTCATGTCTGCATCGCAGCGCCCGATGACACAACTCCAGACGGGAGTCGAGTATCTCCCAGAACCGGTCGATATGACCCTCTGCGGAACATGCAACATCAACCAAGTTGATCGTGACAACGCCCTGATTGAATCGTCCGTAATATTTTCTTGTGCCATCCGGATTTCTCTGGCTGTCTTCGGATGTCGGGAATGACCGGCAGCCCATGCACGGATAGACATCGCCATTTTTCAGTTCGCGCATCACCTTCGCAGAAATGTAATCCGGCACCATACGCTTTGCGGTACATTTCGCAGCGAGTTCGGTCAGATACCAATACTTGGAATCCTCGGTAATATTATCTTTATCAAGTACATAGATAAGCTTCGGGAATGCCGGCGTGATCCAGATGCCCTTCTCATTTTTGACTCCCTGGATTCTCTGCTGCAGCACTTCCTCGATGATCATTGCAAGATCGTCTCTTGTCTGTCCTTCCGGTACCTCATCGAGATACATAAACATTGTGACAAACGGCGCCTGTCCATTGCAGGTCATAAGGGTGATAAGCTGGTACTGGATCGTCTGGATTCCGCTCTTTACCTCCGCACGCAGACGGCTCTCTGTAATCTTCTTAATCACATCTTCATCGAGTGCTTCCCCACACATCTTCCGCTCTTCGATGACCTGCTCACGGATTTTCTTCCGGCTCACATCAACAAACGGCGCGATATGCGACAATGTAAAGGACTGTCCGCCATACTGGTTACTTGCAACCTGTGCAACGATCTGTGTCGTGACATTACATGCAGTGAAAAAGCTGTGCGGCTTCTCGATCATCGTCTCACTGATGACTGTACCATTCTGCAGCATATCCTCCAGATTCACGAGATCACAGTTGTGCTCACGCTGTGCAAAATAATCCGAATCGTGGAAATGAATGATTCCCTGCTCATGTGCTTCCACGATATCTTCTGGAAGTAACATACGTTTCGTCAGATCCTTGCTGACCTCGCCTGCCATGTAATCACGCTGTGTCGAATTGATAACCGGATTCTTATTCGAATTCTCCTGATTGACTTCCTCATTCATATGATCGATCAATGCCAGGATTCCATTATCCGTCGTGTTTGATTTTCTTGCAAGCTCCCGCTTATACCGGTAACGTACATACTTCTGTGCCACCTCGTATCCACGCATCTCCATAATTCCGGTCTCCACCATATCCTGAATATCTTCCACGTGAATCGCATGTGTCATGATCTCGATCTGCTTCGCAATGTTATCGGCAATCGCCTGCACCTGATAATCGTTCAACTGATGCAACCGGTCCACCTCTTTGTTTGCGGCAGTGATTGCATTCACAATTTTGCCGAGGTCGAAGCTGACTTCCTCGCCATTTCTCTTAATTACGTTTGTGTGTACTGCATCCATTTATATTTGACTCCCTTTTCATAATACTTTCTCAAACACTAAATATAGTATTTTATTTTTTAATTAAGTACTATATTTAGTGACCAAGTGCTATTATAATACACACTCACAAAAAAAGGAAGATGTAAATGGAAATTTACGCCCTCCTTTTTGCATGTATACAAGTATACATTTTTTTATAATTTTAGAGCATCTTTCGACGATTACCGGATTGCCTTATGGATCTCCTGCAATGACATAACGCCGATCTCACCATATTTCAGGACTGCCTCGATACCCTCTGCGGTTGCACGGGCGGCTGCCATCGTTGTCATATATGGAACCTTTGCACGGATGGCTGTCTTACGGATGTAGCTGTCGTCAAACATCTTCTCTTCCTGTGCGGCAGGTGTATTGATGATAAGCTGTATCTTGCCGTTCATCACAGCATCCACGATGTTTGGTCTGCCTTCCTGCATCTTGTTGATACGGTCTGCCTTAATGCCATTTGCGATCAGCAGCTCATACGTTGTTCCAGTTGCTACGATATGGAATCCACATCTTTCAAATGTCTTCGCAATCTCTACAACCTCCGGCTTATCCTTGCGGCTGACAGAGAAGAGCACTGTGCCTTCCTTCGGAAGTCTTGTCTGCGTTGCTTCCTGTGCCTTGTAGAATGCCTCGCCGACATTCGTAGAAAGTCCAAGCACCTCACCGGTTGAACGCATCTCAGGTCCTAATACCGGGTCAACCTCCTGGAACATGTTGAATGGGAACACAGCCTCTTTCACGCCATAATACTTCGGCTTTACTTCCTTCATCTCCGGAAGTGGAGACGGCTTACCAGTCAGCTCGCTTGTCATGATCTGTGTTGCGATCTTAACCATAGACACGCCACATACTTTGGAAACCAATGGTACGGTACGGGATGCGCGAGGATTTGCCTCAAGTACATATACCTTGTCGTTCTCGATTGCGTACTGCATATTCATCAAACCGCAGACACCCATTTCCTCTGCGATCTTTCTTGTGTAATCTTTGATCGTCTCCACGAGATTCTCGGGGATTCCTCTGGCCGGAAGAATACATGCCGAATCACCGGAGTGAACACCTGCAAGCTCGATATGCTCCATAACGGCTGGTACAAATGCATGCTTGCCATCTGCGATTGCGTCTGCCTCACACTCGGTTGCATGGCGCAGGAAACGGTCGATCAGGATTGGGCGGTCCGGTGTCACACCAACAGCAGCTGCCATATATTTTTTCAGAGATTCCGGCTCATTGACAACCTCCATGCCACGTCCGCCAAGGACATACGAAGGGCGAACCATAACCGGATAACCGATCTTCTCAGCCACTGCCAGTGCTTCCTCAACATTCGTTGCCATACCAGCTTCTGGCATCGGGATGTCAAGCTTCTCCATCATTGCACGGAAGAGGTCACGATCCTCTGCCATATCGATGACTTCCGGGGATGTGCCAAGGATACGCACACCATTCTTCTTCAAGTCGGCTGCCAGATTTAACGGTGTCTGCCCTCCGAACTGTGCGATGACGCCAACCGGTTTCTCCTTCTCATAGATAGAAAGTACATCCTCGAGTGTCAATGGCTCAAAATACAATTTATCGGATGTATCGTAATCTGTAGAAACCGTCTCCGGATTACAGTTAACGATGATTGTCTCAAATCCAAGCTCTTTTAATGCAAGTGCTGCATGTACACAACAGTAATCAAACTCAATACCCTGACCGATACGGTTTGGGCCACCGCCAAGAATCATGATCTTCTTGTTGTTCGTAATCGTTGTATGATCCGGTGCATTGTAGGTTGAATAATAATATGCACGATCTTTGGTTCCGCTTACATGTACCGGCTCCCAGCTCTCCGTAATACCATAGCCAAGACGGGTATTGCGGATATCGTCCTCTGGAACTTCGAGCAGCTTGCTTAAGTAACGGTCTGAGAAACCATCCTTCTTCGCCTGCTCCATTGTATCCTTGTCGAGTGTCTGCCCCTTCTTTGCAAGCAGTGCTTCTTCCTCTTCTACAAGCTCCTTCATCTGCTCAATGAAGTAGTGTTTGATCTTCGTCAGGTTGTATAACTCGTCAACTGTCGCACCCTTACGAAGTGCCTCATACATGATAAACTGTCTCTCACTGGTTGGTTCTACCAGCATAGCAAGCAGCTCATCCTTTGTTTTCTCATGGAAATCCTTCGCAAAGCCAAGTCCGTAACGACCGATCTCCAGGCTTCGGATTGCCTTCTGGAATGCTTCCTTGTAAGTCTTACCAATACTCATGACTTCACCAACGGCACGCATCTGGGTACCTAGCTTGTCCTGCGCATCCTTGAACTTTTCAAATGCCCATCTCGCAAACTTGATTACGACATAATCGCCACCCGGAACATATTTGTCGAGTGTTCCGTGTACGCCACAAGGGATCTCATCCAATGTAAGTCCTGCTGCCAGCATAGCTGATACAAGTGCGATCGGGAATCCTGTCGCCTTGGAAGCAAGTGCAGAAGAACGGGAAGTTCTAGGATTGATCTCGATTACAATGATTCGGTCAGTCACCGGATCATGTGCAAACTGTACGTTTGTTCCACCGATGACCTGTACTTCGTCTACAATCTTATATGCCTGCTCCTGCAAACGCTTCTGACATTCCTCAGAGATTGTAAGCATTGGTGCAGAACAGAAAGAATCTCCCGTGTGTACACCGAGTGGATCGATGTTCTCGATGTAGCAGACCGTAATCATGTTACCCTTTGCATCACGGACAACCTCGAGTTCCAGTTCTTCCCAGCCGAGGATTGACTCCTCAACCAGCACCTGTCCTACAAGACTCGCCTGCAGACCTCTTGCACAGACGGTCTTTAACTCTTCTACATTGTAGACAAGTCCGCCACCGGCACCGCCCATTGTATAGGCCGGACGCAAAACAACTGGGTAACCAAGCTTATCTGCAATCGCAAGTGCTTCTTCTACAGAATAGGCAACTTCACTGCGCGCCATCTCGATTCCCAGTTTGTTCATAGTTTTCTTAAATTCAATTCGATCCTCACCACGTTCGATTGCATCTACCTGAACGCCGATGACTTTTACGTTATATTTGTCAAGTATGCCTGCGGCTGCAAGCTCAGAACACAAATTAAGACCAGACTGACCACCGAGGTTCGGTAATATCGCATCTGGACGTTCCTTGGCAATAATCTGCTCCAGTCTTGTCACATTCAATGGCTCAATATATGTCACATCCGCAATACCAGGATCTGTCATAATTGTTGCAGGGTTGGAATTCACCAGAACAATCTCGTAACCGAGCTGTCTCAGTGCTTTACATGCCTGCGTACCGGAATAGTCAAACTCACATGCCTGACCGATAATGATTGGACCGGAACCGATAATCAGAACTTTTTTAATGTCTTCTCTTTTGCTCATATTTGCCCCCTTGTATAATATTAAATCCGATTTTGAAACATTTACACTATGATACGAGTTGGACGTGTTTATTATTCTATGCAGACACGCTCTCGCTCAGCTCCTCACGCAACGGACACTAAATTCACGACAAACAAGTTTGCCGTTCATTAAGTGCCGACGTGTTCCGATGGTCTGCTTTAGAATCAATAAACACGTCCAACTCTATATACTATATTATTTTGTTTCAAAATCTCATTGGATAAAAATAATTTATATAAATAAATCGAATTTTTATCCAAAATCACCTAATTATACTAGATGCGAGGAACAATTACAATCAAAGATAAGGCATAAAAAAAGAACCCTTGATTCGAGGGTTCTTTCGTGTTTTTTCTTATTTTTCCAAAATCATATCCACAAAATATTGATGAATCTTTACTTCTTCGGTCAGCTCCGGATGGAATGCTGTCACGAGCTGTTTTCCCTGACGGGCAGCTACGATCTTGCCATCGCATGCAGCCAGGACATCGACGCCATCCCCGACACTCTCGATATATGGCGCACGGATAAATGTCATGCCGACGGTTCCGATTCCCTTGAAGTCTTCTTCTGCGAAGAAGCTGCCAAGCTGTCTGCCGTAAGCATTTCTGCGGGCTACGATATTCATCGTCCGGAATCCAAGTGCATCTTCTCCATCAATATCCTTTGCCAGAAGCAACAAACCGGCACAGGTACCGAAGACCGGCAGGCCTGCTTCGATCTTTGCCTTGAGTGGCTCATACAGGGAAAGCTCCTTCAGAAGCTTTCCCATAACTGTACTCTCGCCGCCCGGAATGATCAATCCATCCATATCGTCCTGCAGATTATCTGCCTGACGGATCTCGAAGTGTGGAATATGTAATTTATCAAGGGATGCCTCATGCTCTGCAAATGCACCCTGCAATGCCAATATTCCTATCTTCATTTTACTTTCCTCTTTCTGCCATAAGAATCTCAATTTCAGACTCATTGATTCCGACCATAGCCTCACCAAGGTCTTCTGAAAGCTCAGCGATCAGCTTTGCATCCTGGTAGTTTGTAACAGCCTTAACGATAGCTGCTGCACGTTTTGCAGGATTTCCTGACCTGAAGATACCAGAACCAACAAATACACCCTCTGCACCAAGCTGCATCATAAGTGCTGCATCAGCAGGTGTTGCAACACCACCGGCTGCGAAGTTTACAACTGGAAGCTTGCCATTCTCATGGACGTAACGTACAAGCTCAACTGGTACCTGAAGCTGCTTTGCTGCTTCGTAGATTTCATCTTCTGCCATACCAACGATACGACGGATTTCAGAATTCATGGCACGCATATGACGAACTGCCTGTACAACATCACCAGTTCCCGGCTCACCCTTTGTACGGATCATAGATGCACCTTCCTCGATACGACGAAGTGCTTCACCAAGGTCACGTGCACCACAGACAAATGGTACCTTGAACTTTGTCTTGTCAATATGGTAAATATCATCGGCTGGTGATAAAACTTCACTCTCATCGATGTAGTCAATCTCGATTGCTTCGAGGATCTGTGCCTCCACGAAATGTCCGATACGGCACTTTGCCATAACCGGAATTGTAACAGCTTCCTGAATTCCCTTGATCATCTTTGGATCACTCATACGGGATACGCCGCCTGCTGCACGGATATCGGCTGGAATTCTCTCCAAGGCCATAACTGCGCATGCGCCTGCTTCCTGTGCAATTCTTGCCTGTTCAGGTGTTGTAACGTCCATGATAACACCACCCTTTAACATCTGTGCAAGGTTCTTATTCAATTCATATCTGCTCTCGCTCATTGTTATTCCTCCTATATATAATGAAACTATAATTATCGGGTATTATTAAAGCACAGAAACTGGGTATATTAAAATACCCAGTTTCTGTGCTTTTTATAAGGTCAGATTAAATTGTCTGCTATTTTGTACCAAAGATACGATCGCCTGCATCGCCAAGTCCCGGACAAATGTACGCATTCTCATTCAGCTCACGATCCAAATGTCCAACATAAATCTGTACATCTGGATGTGCCTCATGCAGCTTCTGTACACCTTCTGGTGCAGCGATGATACACATAAACTTGATCTTCTTTCCGCCATGTGCCTTAATCTGTGTGATCGCGTCCACTGCAGAACCACCGGTTGCAAGCATTGGATCTGTTACAACAATGATTCTCTCATCGATTGGATTTGGAAGCTTGCAGTAATACTCATGTGGAATATGTGTCTCCTCATCACGGTACATACCGATATGACCAACCTTGGCAGATGGTACAAGTGCGAGCACGCCCGGTACCATGCCAAGTCCTGCACGGAGGATTGGAACAATGGCAAGCTTACGACCGGAGATCATTGGTGTCATACATTTCTCGATCGGAGTCTCAATCTCTACATCATGCAATGGCAGATCTCCAAGTGCTTCAAATCCTTCAAGCATTGCAATCTCTTCTACGAGCTTACGGAACTCATTGGTTCCTGTATTCTTGTCACGCAGAATTGAAATCTTGTGCTGAATCAACGGATGCTCAAAAATCGTAATATTTTTTTCATTTTTAAAATCCATTTTGTAATCTCCTTTTTTTCTTACAGCTCAGAACCTTTCCTGCAAGTAGAAACGAATTCTGACTTTTGACCTTTTATATTATTCCTTAGACTTCACAAAGACACCACGGCTCTGGTCACCATCCGGGTTTGCGCCAAACTGATAATCATTTCCAGGCAGAATCGCATTTAACAGAATACCAGCAATCGCTGCGATGGCAAGTGCTGTCAGTGTGATAGATGTCTCCCCTATTGTAAATGTAATACCATTTGAGAAACCAAGTCCACAGACGAAGATCACACCTGCGATGATCAGGTTTCTGGAACGTGTCAGATCCACCCTGTTTTCAACGACATTACGTACACCGATGGCTGAAATCATACCATATAACATAAATGATACACCACCGATGATTGCGGATGGCATCGTGGAGATCACGGCTGCAAACTTCGGAATGAAGGACAGGATGATTGCAAATACGGCCGCCAGACGGACTACCATTGGATCATATACCTTGGAAAGCTCCAATACGCCTGTATTCTCACCATATGTTGTGTTGGCTGGTCCACCGATCGCACCTGCAAATGCAGTTGCAAGACCATCACCGACTAATGTACGATGCAGACCCGGATCCTGAATAAAGTTCTTGCCAACAGTTGCGGAGATGGCTGACATATCTCCCACATGCTCCATCATCGCTGCGATTGCGATTGGTGCCATAACCAGAATCGTTGTAAGATCAAATTTCGCAAACTGGAACGATGGTACACCGAAGAAGCTTGCGGATTTCACCGACTCAAATGCGATGATCGCACTGCCATCCGGATTGGTAAGTCCTGCTGCATTCATGATTACTGCTGCCACGTAAGAAATCACAACACCCATCAGAATCGGAATAATCCTGAACATGCCCTTACCCCAGATATTGAAGATGATGATAACTGCTAATGCGATTACCGCAAGCCACCAGTTTGTGCTGGCATTTGAGATTGCGGATGGTGCAAGTGAAAGTCCGATACAGATAATGATTGGTCCGGTTACAACTGGTGGAAGGAAACGCATAACTCGGTTTACACCAACCAGCTTGATGATCAATGCCATGATCAGATACAATGCTCCAGCAGCAACTACACCACCACAGGCATAGGCTACCTTATCGTTTGCTGCCATGTTGGCGAATTTACCGGTATCCAGATTGGCTACGGTTGAAAATCCACCTAAGAATGCAAACGAAGATCCAAGGAACGCCGGTACCTTAAATTTGGAACATACATGGAATAGCAATGTACCAAAGCCTGCGCAGAAAAGTGTGACTGATACGGTCAAACCTCTCGTCAATGGTTCTCCACATGCATCTGCAAAATACCCGGACACTAAAATTGGGACCAGAATAGTTGCACCGAACATTGCAAACATATGCTGTAATCCCAAGATCAAAACCTTCGGTAATCCGAGCTTTTTCGCGTCTCTGACTGCTCCATCATTTGTGTCGCTCATAGTTTTTACCTCTTTCCCTCTCTTGATTTGTAAGAGAATTTATTTATATTCTATTATGCACGAGTAGAGGAGATTTTGCAACAAGAAATCACAGGGATTTTTGAGGGGAATTTGGGGAATATTCAATGATCCAGAAAAGTTTCCAAATCGCGGATAAATATGTAGAAATGAATTGGGGGAATTTTTTCTTTTTAGATACAAAAAGGCTGCATGACGCAGCCTTTTTCTATCATCCATCGTTATTCAAATGCTTTCTGCATATTTTCCTGTTTCTGCTTCTCGCGGAAGATCAAGCGGAACAGGAAACGTACGAGTGGTCCCGCATAAAAGATCTGCCAACACAGTGCCATCGGGAAATTAAATGCACATGTCTGTAACCAGACGGCAATAAACTGATTGCCCGCATGCTTAAAGAGAATGGTTGCTGCCAGACTCATAAGTGGACACATAAAAGCGACTGAAATAAATGAAATTGCAAGAACCAGATGGAACGGATTTTCCTTCTCCGGATTCACGATCTTCAACGCTTTCTTCTTCGCAATAGCTCCAATGAAAAAGAAATCAATCACAAATGCAATTGGTCCCATGGTAACAAGCTCATGGAACGCGGACAGAAACACTTCGTTACTCATCCCTCCGATGTTCAGTGCAATGTTATAGCAGATCATTGCATACACCATGACGAACACCATCATAATCGTGAAAATAACCTCTTGAAACTTTGTTTTTGGCATAAAAAAACCTCCTTAAAATGATAATTCTTAACAGACTGTGTTGTTCGTTATCATTCCAAAGAGAATGTGCGTTTCCAATATTTACCTTCTATTTTCTTTTCCGAGTGTGGATTATATCATGTCGCCTAACGGCTCCATGTGTGTTTTCGCAATATGCCGGCTTGTGCAAGCACAACCGCCGCATTGCTCATTTTATCAAATGGATTTTGTAGTGTCAAGGTGTTTTTCTATACGTATCTCCACATTTGCAAAAACAGGACAGTTGACCTTTGATCAACTATCCTGTCCTCACTTACTTCTAGCTATTTATTCCGTACTTCCAATACCTCTGCAGTAATCGCATCCACATCGTATTCCGGTGCATGTTTGTTCACAATATCATATATTGGCTGGATAGTTTCGATTGATTCTTCGAGCTCATCAGCGATTTCCTCAAGCGTTTTATTTTTCTTCACCTTTTTTACAATGAAAGAAGCTAAATAATGAATTGTACCTTCTTCCACACCGTCGTTATACCATTCCCGCTTTGCATTCTCCATCTGTTTTTCGTATGTCAGATCAAACATCATACTTTTCTGCACATCCTCTCTGCGCTCCAGCAAAAAGTCCTTCAGGATATCTTCTGCAATGCAGCGGTTCACCGCATCTCTGATTGCAGTCTCATAATCCTTCTCGCCCTTATTGGCTTTTGCAAGATTCTCATTTACATATCCAACAAATATCATATACTCTCGCAGCGTCTGACTCCGCTTCTTCAGATCCTCATTATTTCCCGGATTGATATTGTACACGGTGCAGATCAACTCTAACTGCGGCTCATCCGACTGATTTTCATATGCATCGGACAATTTCAGCACTTCACGCTCTGGTCTCGTTTTATCTCCATTGTAGAACACTGCAAATTTTGGTGTCGGTATCTTCACCAGCTTGTGACTAAGCAGATATCTATTTTCGACCAGCTTCTTGATGATGGTCACAAAATAAATCAGTTCCCGAAGTGGCATGTTCGGGTTATACGTTGACTGATGCTCGTAGATATTCAGAACCGAATCCATACTCACAACAAACGATGCATCATTGTGCACAGTAAGTGATACACCACTTTCCAATGTATGAATCTCGATAATCTCCGGATCGGTGTACGCCGTCCCCGCCATCGCATTGTAGACATCCAACGCTCTTGCATTGTCCTCCAACAACATACTAAACACGTCACTTTTGTACTCTCTGTTTGCCATATTTCGTCCTCCTTTGGCTTTCGCAGGAGAAATCCATCTGCAAACATAGCCCAAAACTATCTTCCTTGAATACCCCTGCATCTTAAATTAA
>DJEI01000039.1 GCA_002431865.1 Lachnospiraceae bacterium UBA5902 | reverse complement strand
ATCTGCCTGCTCGCCGCGGCTTCTCACATAAATCTTCTTTATACAATCCTGTTCAATCAATACGTCTGCGATCTCGTGCAACCCGGTTGCAGGATCGACGACGTGACCATCAACTATGAGCATTGTGTTCCTCCTAATATGTTAATATTCATCCTCTCAATTGCGAAACCATATACAGTCTCGAATAAGTTATACATCATTACTAATTCTATGCAGACACGCTCTCGCTCAGTTCATCACGCAGCGGTACTAAATTCACAGCAAACAAGTTTGCCGTTCATTAAGTACCGGCGTGCTTCAATGGTCTGCTTAAGAATTGTAATGATGTACAACTTATATTTACTATCTTACTTGGTTTCGCAATCATTACATCTTATACTACATACATCTTATACGTCACACTTTCCTTGTATAACATGTAGAATAACCTTCGTTGTGATTCGAGCGCTTCCGTGCCAGAAACACACACGGTCACACTTACTTTACTGCCCTCGTACTGCAATGCAGTCACTTCAGTTCCGAAGTCTCCGAGTACAGAGAACATATCCTGTATAGACATTCCCTGTTCGTTTTGTGGATCGGGGGTCAGCTCGATTTTCACAGATGCATCTGCGGTGTCAGCTTCACCCATCGCTGTATGAACTGCTATATACTGCATTTCAAATTCCTCTTCCACGTGTCCTCTCTCGAGGAAGATTCCGTATTGATGATACCGCGATAGCTGCATGGTCTTCCGCACATACAGACGATACAGTTTTTCCTCATCTGCATTACCAGAAAAGCGTGCATACACCTGCTTCTCGCGTTCCGGTTTGTATACGCTGTCCAGTGTTTGAAGCTTCGCCTCCGCCACCTCTTCCGAACAGCGCAGACGATCTACAAAATAGCGATGCATCGCATCATCCACCGCATTGATCTGTTTTCGTATCTGATCTAATTCCATATTCTGATTCGTATTCCTTCCTGAATCCTTTTTCAAACCATAATTGTTTTTATTTTACCATAAGTCGACAAAAAAAGAAATGTTCTTGCTAGAATTTAACAGGATATCCCTGCAAAAAATTCTCATACTATCCATATATATCAAATCAAGCAGAAATGGAAGGGAATGTATTATGAATCAAACAGAGCACGCAGAAACAACCGTATATCTTTCCCTCGATGCAAGCACGATGGTTGCGTCCAAACAGGTGCACATCGAAGATATTGCTTCCGTGTTTTGCAGCCAGCCGGATATCATGCACGACGTAAAAAAAATCAAGCTGTTTACATTTCGTGGCAACGAGCAGGGACAATTAGTCGTCAATGCCCTTGCAATCATCGGAGAAATCCTGAAATACGATAAATCTGTGACTGTCCAGAATATCGGCAGTCAGGAATGTGTCGTCTACTACCGAAACTTAAGCGATGGACACAAGCGCACCGGAAAAATAAAAGCTGCATTTCTGATGCTGCTCGCCTTTTTCGGAACCGCCTATTCGATCATGTCCTACAATGGGGACGTCGGTGCGATTGATCTGATGCAGGATCTGTATCAGATGTTCACCGGAACGCAGGCAAGCGCAACCACTGCCGGATATCGATTTGGCATTCTGTTTTACTGTGTCGGTCTGTTCTTCGGTATGCTGCTCTTTTTCAATCACGGATTGAACCACAAGAAAGCCGATGATCCGACACCGCTGCAGGTACAGATGCGATTATATGAGCGGGATGTCAACGACGCGATCGTTGTAGACAGTGCACGGGAGGGAACGAGTCTCGATGTTGATTAAAACGATTGCTTACTGTTTCTTTTGTATTTGTGCCGGAAGTGCTGTTTCCGCCGGTTTTGTCGCATTTATCACGATGCTTGGTATCTTCGATAAGCTGGCAGAGCAGATGAAATCCGGCAAAGGCGTCCACCGGATCGAAGCTTTGATCATTACCGGTGTCACGCTTGGAAATGCTGCGTATCTGTTTGGACTCCGGATTCCGATCGGGCCGGCAGGGTTCAGCATCTTCAATCTGTTTGGTGGCATTTTTATCGGGTGTCTCGCCGGTGCTTTAGCAGAAACCTTACAGGTCATGCCAATTCTATCCCGCCGTTTGGGCGTGCGGACATGGCTCCCTTATGTGATTGCCTCGGCTGCCATCGGAAAAGCACTCGGCTGCGCCTGGCAGATTCTGTTTTTCCCTTCTTAAATTTATAGCGAAAGGAGTTATCTCTATGAAAGTAAAGCAAAATGACCAGGAATACAACCGTTATGTGGAAGCGATCACACCAAAGCACAGCTGCTTCAAAAACTGCCTGCACGCTTTTCTCGTTGGCGGCTGTATCTGTCTGCTCGGGCAGGTGATCTTCAACGTATGTACGACGCAGTTTCATTATGAGGAGGCAGATGCAATGAGCGTCTGTTCCATCCTGCTTGTATTTCTCTCCGTCCTGCTTACGGGTTTAAACCTCTACAAGCCACTCGCGAAATATGGTGGTGCCGGTGCTCTGGTTCCGATTACCGGATTTGCGAATTCCGTCTCCGCACCAACGATTGAATATAAAAAAGAGGGTGAAGTGTTCGGAAAAGGTGTCAAAGTGTTCACAATTGCCGGACCGGTTATCCTATTCGGTGTTGTCGTAAGCTTTGTCGCCGGC
>DJEI01000018.1:842-2610 GCA_002431865.1 Lachnospiraceae bacterium UBA5902 | reverse complement strand
GTACATCTCCGGATCTTTGCTTCGTTCTCAAGATCCGCTAAATTTCGATATACGGTGCTTATGCTGATATGCTCTCTTTGCAGCGCATATGCGATTTGGCGAGCCGATAACGGCTCATCCGGGTGCTCGCCCAGATAGGCAAGCATCAGTTTCTTTTGTTTTGTATTGTAGCCTGACAAGATAATACCTCTTGATCCAAGAAACATTCTCAGATATTGTAGTATGATTTTTGAATTTGTCAATGCGGAAGATGTCTTATTCTGCCAGTAATAATCGCGGCTTATTGGTAATCCTGCGCAAAAAGATTATGCAGTGTGTGGTCAGTCAAAATTCAGATAATATCCACAACTTCTTTTTTCGGTTTTTTGCAATTTTCACAGGAAATGATTTTCAAAATCGGATACCATAAATGATACCGCTCGTCATAGTCCTTATCGACGACGGCTTGAATAGATACCCACTCGTGTGGTTCCAATTCGCAGGCATCTTCATATTCGCAGATAAAGCCAAATAGCGACAGGTCTTCTGCACAGCAGGTCATGGCAAGCCGCCCAATAATCACCGCCTCGGGATCATCCTCCTTTTTCTTTACAACCATGCCGGTCAAGCTTACGTTTTTACCTATGTATCGGTCCACATTTTCCATAGAATCCAGATAAAACAGAGCAAAAGAATCATCTGTGATCTCGATTTCATCTGCCGAAATGTCATACGGCAGATCCTCTTCAAATCTGGGATTCATCCGGCCGTCTTTATCTTCAAAGGCAACATAAGCGTCTGTATTCACGGCTCGGATATTCCGTCGATAGGATGCCAGTTTATCTGTTAAGCCGTCGCAGCGGTTGAAAATGACCATTGACGCATTCCGAACCTGCTCTGCAACAAGGGACTTCATGTTCTTGGAATACAGCTCAAAAGTTGCCGCATCGAAAACCGCCACCTCAATTGGCTTCTTCCAAAGCCATGGAAGTTTTACGGTCTTCCGATTCCACATACCGTTGAACTCAATAATCACCCTTGCAGGATGGATTTCTTTTTCGAGCTTAGCAATATACTTGGCGTTGAAGTCTTCTTCGCTGTCTATCTCAGCCAGATAAACATGGTTGCGCGCCAGCATATCTGCATCATATTCTTCCTCACCATCTTCGCAGCGAAGAAGCAGCGTTTTTTCTCCAGTCATGAAGTAGTCCCGCTGTAGCAGTTCTTTGATGAAAGTCGTTTTGCCCGCATCCAAAAAGCCGTTGATTAGATATGTTTTGACCATTCAGATGTTTCAGCTTCTTTCTTCAATACATGCATTCAAGAGCTTCAGGATATCGCCCTTCTCATACCCTTTTCCGATAAAAACGAGCTGATTGATCCTGTCTCCATACATATCATCCCACCCCTCTCTGATGTCGGAATACTCTTCTTCCAACGCAGCAAGCTCCTCATCCGGCCATGCCGCCATCCACTCAGATAACTCTGTAATAGATGCGTTCCGACCGGCCTGCTCAAATAACTGAATATGCTTCCAGTCATCTGAGAACCACACATATCCCTTTGTTCGGATCAGGCATTCCGGATATGCTTCGACCAATTTGTTGAACGCTTCTCTATTAAAAGGCGCTTTGCCCTCAAACACAAAGGAGGATATCCCGTACTCATCCACACAGGCTCTCTGGTCAGCATGCTCACATCCGTTCAGCGCCTGCTGAATGCTGCTGGACGCGAGGCAGTCTTCATAATCAAAGTCATCCCTGTCAAGCAGGATGTCCAAGTCAACATC
>DJEI01000018.1:0-752 GCA_002431865.1 Lachnospiraceae bacterium UBA5902 | reverse complement strand
ACTTCCTTCAGCTGTGTTTCTGTCAGCAGATCCGTCTTGTTCAGCAGCATCACATTGCAGAATTCGATTTGATCCATAATGAGATTGATGATGTCACCGTCTTCTGCATCGTCGCCGAAATTGTGCAGGAACTCCCGGTAGATTCTGTCAACATCGACAACAGACACGACTGTCTTCAAGTATACCCGTGTATCCGTCGATTCTTCATAGTCCACAAAGGCAGCGGCAATGGATGAAGGTTCGCTGATTCCGGAGGCCTCTACAAAAATTGCTTCGAGATCCCGGTCTTCCGCAAGCCGCTCGATCTGTTCAATAAAAGCGTCTTTCAGGGTACAGCAGATGCACCCATTCTGCATTTCAACAAGTTCTACCTGTGCAATTTTATTTCCGGTTTTATTCAACAGGGATGCGTCTATGTTGACGCTTCCCATATCATTGACGATCAGAGCAACCTTACGCTTTTCCTGCGAAAGGAGATGCTGCATGAGGGTTGTTTTCCCCGATCCCAAATACCCTGTGATCAATACCACAGGAAGTTCTCTTAATAACATATGACTCCTTACATTTGATATCGCTGTGCCTGCCGGTATCCGCAAGAGCGCGCCCTTGCGGATACCGACAGACTTTTTTTGCTCACTGAAAATTGACGGTTTCTTTCGTTAGCCCAGGGCTTCTTTCAGCACGCCCAGATTCTGCTCCATGATGGAGAGATAGGTGGTGCCGTTTGCCACATCCTCGGAAGTGGTGGACTG
>DJEI01000074.1:2572-3696 GCA_002431865.1 Lachnospiraceae bacterium UBA5902 | reverse complement strand
TCCAAAAGCGAATACAGCATATGCGTACTGTAGTGCCAAACTTTCGTATCCTCCTGCTCAAGGATGGCATACAACTCTGAATTATACAACTTCGTGATTGCAGCATTTTCAGATATGTTTTCCTTTTCCGCAATCATCCCTACAAGGTCAGCGCTAATGTATGGCATGATTGCTGCAAATTGATTCGGGTTCATATATTGCCTCCTCTGTTTTGATAAAACAGATAAATAGAAAGTATCATAGCACTTCTATATAGGTTCTGATTTTATCTTCTATTCCGAATAGCTTCCCGTATTTCAACAGTTTCCGATTGTTGGGCTTAGCCTTGAAATAATCCTTGATTGCCTGCGTGTATAGCTGTATATCCATCTGCTCTTTGTTACGGATCAAATCACAAAGGCATCGCTCTTTATCATATAATTTTATTTCTGCTCCCTGTGGTGAGCGCGTCTGTGTGATACCAATCTCATAGACATCTCTCGGCAAATAGTGGCATCGCAAATTCGGATTATCCCGTTTTAATACAGAGATATTTTTATCTCTTGGGATTGTAATGTCATATATGTGTGGCGTTCGATCTGAAAGCCCCCAGAGGTACAACGCCGTACCATAAGAGAAAACAGCATCACGGCACTGTCCCTGAAGCAATGCATATTCGTCCGGCATGCCATCCGCAAGCACATATAGTCCTTTGCGTACCTGCTCCAACTTCCCGGCATCGGTATATTTGCGCAACATAGGTCTACTGATACCAAGTGCTTCAACCTGCGCGGTCCGAACAAATCCGCTGTTTGCCTCAGCCAATTCATTTATTCGTGTCCAAATCTGATCTATGGTGCACACCTCCTTGCAAAGGTATTTACATTCTTACTTCACATTATATCAAACGGCAGTAAAAATGTAAATTCATTTTTTCAAATATTAGTGTGTCCAAATTGCAAACTTCTATGTAAAAAGGGATGCCACCGAAGTGACATCCCTCCCAATAACGGTTACTATGCTGCGTTCCTGTTCAATGACCACAAGCCTCGCCCGTCATGGGTGAAGTGCATGGGGTTGATCTGCAGCGTTTGGCGGATCTTTTCTTTCCACCATTTGTTTGCCTGTGCCTTTTTATGCGGTTC
>DJEI01000074.1:1920-2407 GCA_002431865.1 Lachnospiraceae bacterium UBA5902 | reverse complement strand
TCTGTGTCATCAGAATCGGAATGAGCACAGGAGAGTCCTTGCGAACGATCATAACATACTCATGCAGGATAGGGATAAACTTACCGCTATACTGCGTCCGGTCCGAAAAGCAGTTGTGCTGTCCCTTGATGATGATATTCTCCAAGGTGCCGGGCTTTACGATCTCGGCAAGCATACTGTAAAGTCTGCCTTTCTTTTTGATGTCACCCATCAGAACAGCCATCCGACCGCCGTTTTCCAGTGCCGAAAACTGTTTCATCATAGCATAATTCATTGCTCTGACGAAATCGTCCCAGTTCTCAATACGGGACAGATCCAGTTGTTTCGGGTCATATCCGTACTTCTGCATCACATCGGACGCTTTGTACATGACATCGGAATACTGAATGATGTCCCAATACGGCGGATGCCAGAATACAAATTCCGGTCGCTCAGGAATATCGCAGTTCATAATGTCGAACCCACTGTGCAGATCGTAAAGATGACT
>DJEI01000074.1:0-1862 GCA_002431865.1 Lachnospiraceae bacterium UBA5902 | reverse complement strand
CCGCTTCCGCACATATAATCGCAGATCTCTTTTGGCTTAAAGAACCCGATAAGGTCTTCGATTAGCTTCGGAGAGCAGTTTCCGCGGTATCGGTTGTCACCGCCGTCGCCGCGCTCCGGATAGGAAACAATGCTGGTAAGCGGTCTTATTGGTTTGCTATGACAATACACGAAAACGCCTCCTTATCATTTTCCTGATTCTGTGTCGGAATGCGTGTTTCGAGCCAAATACTCACGCAGCAGCGTATGCGCAGCCTCTGAAACAGCTTCCCAATAGCACTCCCAATAGGTATCACTCAGTCCTTTATCGATCATGTTTGGAATCCGTACATCCGCAAGATACTGCTGATATTCTTCTTCCGATAACTCGCCGACTTCTTCCCATTCTTCGACTTGAGAAGCAAAGTCCTCATACCGGGATGCGTCTAAGTAGTCTCGTCCAACATCACCGATGATCGAAGGTGTCAGAACCACATCGCGTTCTTCCAGAGAAATGGCATAGTGGCTTTCACAATAGAATCCATCTAACCACCCTTCATAGGAGTTCTCCGATATTTCTGTCTGGTATTCCGGTGTATTGATCCAGTCCGAAAGGCAGCCGGAGTCGATCTCGTTTCTGAGCGCCTCATTGAGCCTTGCTCTGGCTTCCAGCGGATCCGAATAAATACTGGACGAATGTCCGGTGTTACCGACCACAGCCCAATCTTCACTCAATATGTAGAGCTTGATGGACTTCTTTGACTGACCGGGAACGATAATCATTTCCGGAGCCATAATGACCATGTCGAAGCAAATGTCATCCAGTTTCTTCTTTTCGTCATACAGGTCTGAAAAGACCTCTTCCACCTTTGCTATATCCGCCGGTAATACCGGAGGTTCAAAGGAGCAGTAGATGTCCGGGGTATCGTTTTCGGTTTCTTTGTCGCTGCCGTCACGGATTTCAAAGATAGATCCGATAAGGCCGGCATATTCGCTTTGATCGCTGCCGATGATCACATCACCGACACGGTATGTGATGCCGTTATACAGGAATTCGGCACCAGGTTTGTTTATAAGCATATGAGCACCTCCTTAAATGTGATAGTCTACGGAAACGAGAACATCTTCGCCGTCAAGATCATCGATATAAGTATCGATCTGTTCGTGCCAGCTATTGCTCTCTTTTCCGATGCTGATGTCATTTTTGCTGAGCCATTCGTCTGCATCGACGATATCAGTCACGCCGATGGGATACTTCCACGATTTCGGCATTCCTACGCGGGCAAGGTATTCATCCAAGGTCTCATCGGCTGCATAGGCGCATTCGCCGTAGCAAAAGATTCCGTTCTCTCGGAACTCACCATAGAACCCATCGGGGAGTTTGCCGCATTGGAATGCTTTCTTGAGCTTGCTGTATCGCTCCGTATCCTGAGCAGTGTACCAATTTTGCATAACATCCCAGCAGATGTCTTTTTTCCTCGCTGCCGAAACCCACATATATCCTTCTGGTGCGGGGTATTTCTCGCTATCGTTGCACCAGCTTCGTTCCCCGAAAGAGTATTCCACACACTCCGTTTTCACAAGAAAAGTCACCGGCCATCTGCCGCCAATCTGATACCAATCCCACATGGCATTGGGGTTGCAATAAAAGCCGTATCCCTTTTCTTCCTCGCTATACTCATATCCGCGATAATCCTCGGCATATTTCTCAAAGGTCTTATACACCTTCTGCCGAGGACAATTCGGCAGGTACTGTATTTTTCGGGATTGCTTCGTGCGTCTGGTATGATGGAGAGGACCGACCTTGTTTTGACTGACCTTCCCGTCTACAATGCTATACTTGCTGAAATACGGGTAGCTTCCGCATTCAACGATCTTTCCGTT
>DJEI01000062.1:834-5931 GCA_002431865.1 Lachnospiraceae bacterium UBA5902 | reverse complement strand
AGCGAGTTTCGCAATTACCTATAAATATACACGATCATTGTACATGATTTTTGGTATTGGTAGTACATATATTTTATTTTGAATTGTTCCATATACGATGTATTGAAACTAAGAAATTCTAAGTTCCAAACATATTGTATATGCGAACATATTCAAAAATAAAATATATATATCTACAAAATGGAATAATCATGCACAACGATCTATAAACTTTATACAAGTTGGCCAGTCATATGTTTGGCAGCGCGCTTTGCAAAGACAAGGCTTTCAAGCAAACTGTTGCTTGCCAGACGGTTCTTTCCGTGTACCCCGTTGCAGCTTGTCTCGCCGACTGCATACAGATGTGGCATCGTCGTATGCGAATACTTGTCTACGTGGATACCGCCCATGAAGTAATGCTGTGCCGGAACGATCGGAATCGGCATCATCAGAATGTCAAAGCCGTACTTCATGCAGTGCTCGTAGATGTGCGGGAAATGATTCAGAATTGTCTCGCGTGGAACATTCTCGAACGATAAGAACTCGTATTTCACGCCCTCTTTTTCCATCTCAGCCTGAATTGCCTTTGTCACGACATCGCGCGGCTGCAATTCATCGACGAAACGTTCCTTCTTGTGATTCAAGATGATGGCACCCTCGCCTCTGGCGGACTCTGAGATCAGGAAGCTTCTGCCAGGAGTTTCTGTATAAAAGCAGGTTGGATGGATCTGTACATAATCCATATGCTCTAATTCTACACCGTGTTTTCTTGCAATATCACAGCCATCACCGGTCAAGATCGGGAAGTTCGTCGAATGTTTGTACTGTCCGCCGATTCCACCGGTTGCAAAGACAGTATTTTCTGCATAGATTTCCAATTCTTCTCCATCTGCACGCTTGGCAAGGATACCGACGCATGTATGGTTGATATCTTCGATCAGATCGGTCATCGTTGTATGCTCGAAGATTGTCACATTTTTCAGCTGCTTTACTGCGGATAACAGATGGGATGTGATCTCCTCACCCGTGATATCCTCATGGAAGCAGATACGTGGCTTGGAATGTGCGCCCTCCTTTGTATAAGCAAGGCTTCCATCCTCATTTCTTGCAAACTGGACACCGTAACCAATCAGATCGTTGATAACATCACGGCTGCCACGAATCATAATATCAACACTTTCCTTGCGGTTTTCGTAATGACCGGCACGCATCGTATCCTCAAAATACGAATCGTAGTCATCCTCGTCACGTAATACACAGATACCGCCCTGTGCTAACATGGAATCACAGGTTTCAAGCTCTGCCTTCGAAAGCAATAACACCTGTTTATCCTTTGGTAAATTCAATGCTGTATATAAGCCGCCGACACCACAGCCGACGATCACAACATCGTAATGTAATTCTCGCATCTTCCTGTCTCCTTTGAATTAATACCTGTACATAACACAAAAACGCAGACGAGCGATCTGCGTTTTTGTGCTCCGAATGTACATGCAGTATAGCACATGTTTTTACAGGTGACAAGACACCTACACTGGGAAGATTAATTTTATTTCTGTACCAACACCTAAGGTACTCTTGATTTTGATTTCTGCATTATGCAATTTTGCACCGTGCTTTACGATGGAAAGACCAAGTCCGGTGCCACCAATCTCCTTGGAATGGCTCTTATCCACACGATAGAAACGTTCAAAGATCCGATCTAGCTGATCTTCAGGGATTCCGATTCCGCTATCCTTTACCGAGAACTCGCAACGGTGCTTCTCTTTCTTAATTGCGATATCGATTGTTCCACCCTCTTTGTTGTATTTGATTGCATTTTCAATCAGGTTATAGATCATTTCCTCTAAGACAGAATGGATGCCAGAAACCATTACATGCTCGCCCTGCATGGAGATTGCAACATGCTTTTCCTCTGCAACCGGCTCCAAATGGTGAAGCTCGATTTTCGTCAGATCAAACAGGTCAATCTGTGTCATCTCAACTGCCTGCCCGTCCTCATCCAGCTGTGAAAGCTTGATGATATCCTCAACAAGGTGGATCAGTCTGCGTGCTTCGTCATAAATTTTTCCAGCGAAAGGCTTGACATCCTTTTTATCTACAATGCCATTTTTAATAATCTCTGCGATACCGGAAATGGAAGTAAGCGGCGTCTTTAACTCATGGGATACATTCGCCGAAAACTCCCGGCGCAGATTCTCCCGTTCTTCTTTCTCGGTTACATCGGTGATAATCACGACAGCTCCGGCAACCTCATTGTTCTGGAATACCGGGTTTGCATAAATGTTATAGTATCGTCCCTTGACCGGACAGATATACTCACTGTGGATTCCCTGAATTGCTTTCCTAATGCACTCGGTAAATTCCTCAGAGCGGTTGATCTCTAAAACATGTTTTCCATCGACAGACAAATCAACATCAAAGATCTTGGATATACTGCGGTTATGCGAAAGCACGATTGCCTGTTTGTCAACCACAAGGAATCCTTCCTGCATATTATCTGTAATCATTGCAAACTCATTTCTCTGCGCCTGCAACTTGTTCATTGCTCTCTTGATTTCTTCATTCTGAAGACGTATTTTACGAATAAATGGTGACAATTCATCATAAACGGTTGATTCATCCGGATGCTCTAAATCGATTGCCTCAAGCGGAGTTGTAATCTGTTTTGACAAACGATAGGCGAGAATCGCAGAAAATTCAACACCAAGCAGCAATACAAGCAAAACCGGAAGCAAAACCTTTATCAAAAGAGCCGGCATTGATTTTCGGACAACAGACACACGAACAACACTTCCATCCCCGATTCGAATTGCATGATATATCGTCTCTTCGGAAAGAGTTTTAGAATACCGGACGCTTGTTCCTGCCGAAGATGTCATTGCCTGCTTGATTTCTGTACGGTTTTTATGGTTTTCCATGGTGTGGATATCGGCTTTGTTGTCATAAAGCACCATTCCATCTGCAGCCACCCACGTAATACGCTTTTCTTTTTCATCCAGTTGGGAGAGAAAATCCATTCCGGATAAATCAACGCCTTCTGCGATATAACCAGCAGCCTGATTCAGAGAAGTAATGTATTGTTTATTAAAATAGTTGTATAAAACACCTATAATTGATGCACCACACAAAACAACTAAAAGCAGGATAATCAAAATTGTATTTTTGAAAATCTTTTTTTTCATCTTAATCTCCTATCTTATAGCCGACACCACGCACGGTTTCAATCTGATTGCCCGCATCCTTTAATTTTATACGCAGGCTGCGGATATGCACATCTACAGTACGGCTTTCCCCATCGAATTCATACCCCCAGATCCGGTTCAATAGCTGATCACGGGTAAATACCTGTCCCTGATTCTCCATAAAGAGATGCAGTAATTCGAATTCCTTCAAGGTAAGTGCAATACGTTCTCCATCGACCAAGACGATATGTCGTTTCGTATCCAGAGAGATTGCACCCGCTGTAAGCTTCTCACCGTCATCGGAAGTATCGGCACGGTTTTCTGTCCGTCGAAGCAGCGCCTTGATCCGGGCAACTAATTCCATAATGCCAAACGGTTTTGGAACATAGTCATCAGCTCCGCTGTCGAGTCCTAATACCTTATCATATTCGCTGTCTTTGGCGGTCAGCATGATAACCGGAAGCTCTTTTGTTGCATCCTTTGCACGAAGCTTCTTTAATACAGAAAGTCCGTCTTCCTCCGGCAGCATGATATCAAGCAAAATCAGGGATGGTAGTTCCTGCTCCATCCCGTTCCAAAATTCCGATGGACGTTCAAAGCCACGTGCTTCCAAGTCCATATGACATAATGTATATACTACAAATTCCCGTATGCTATTGTCATCCTCTAATACATAAATCATTTAAATATGCTCTCCTGTAATTGAATAATATACCCACTCTGCAACGTTTGTTGCGTGGTCTCCTATTCTTTCATAATACTTGGCAATCATGATAATGTCTATAAAAAATTCGCCTTCATTTGCATTTTTTTGAATTTCCCTGATCAGACGTTTCTTCACGGAATCAAACAGGGAATCCACCACGTCATCACTCTGCATGACAGAGATTGCAAGATCCTTATCCTTCTTCACATAGGATTCGATTGCATTTGTCAGCATTTCCTTCGCTGCACCAGACATCTTCTCCAGATCCTTGAAATCCTTCAGATCATGCGGTGCTGTAAAGCGGATCATGTCTGCAATATCTGCACACTGATCACCAATACGCTCCAGATCGGAAATCAGTTTCAATGCTGCAGAGATAAAACGGAAATCTGAAGCGACAGGCTGCTGCTTCAAGAGCAGACTCATACAGATATGTTCAATCTGATGCTCGCTCTTGTCAATCTCCTCCTCGACGGCATGCGATTTGGCGGTATATTTAACATCACCGTTAAATAAAGCCTTTGTTGTACCAGCAATTACCTTCTCACAGAGTGCGCCCATGCGGATCAGCTCCACATTCAGATTCTCCAACTGCTTTTCCAATTCATTTCTCATAACCCATCAACCAAACCTTCCTGAAATATAGTCCTCTGTCCGCTTATCGCTTGGATTTGCAAACAATTTTTCTGTATTGTCAAATTCTACAACCTCACCCAGTAAGAAGAATGCAGTATTGTCAGAAATTCGGGCTGCCTGCTGCATATTGTGTGTTACCATGATGATCGTATACTTATCTTTCAGCTCCACTGCCAGATCCTCGATCTTCGATGTGGAGATTGGATCCAGTGCAGACGTTGGCTCATCCATCAGAAGCACATCTGGTTCCACAGCCAGTGCACGTGCAATACAGAGACGCTGTTGCTGACCACCGGACATACCAAGTGCGCTCTTCTTGAGACGATCCTTTACCTCATCCCAGATGGCGGCCTGCCTTAAGGAACGCTCTACAATCTCGTCTAACTCCGCTTTTTTCTTAATGCCGTGTGTACGTGGACCATACGCAATGTTATCATAGATGCTCATCGGAAAAGGGTTCGGTTTCTGAAATACCATACCAACACGTTTTCTGAGTGTATTGACATCCATTCCCTTGTAAATGTTTTCGCCATCCAGCGTGATCTCACCTGTGATTTTACAACCTTCAACCAGATCATTCATCCGGTTTAA
>DJEI01000062.1:538-760 GCA_002431865.1 Lachnospiraceae bacterium UBA5902 | reverse complement strand
TTACCACAACCGGATGGACCGATAAATGCTGTAATCTCTGTGGATGGAATATTCAGGTTTATATCTTTTAATGCATGGAAATCACCATAATAAAGATCCATGTTCTTAATTTCAAAATTACCCAATGTTAATCCTCCAATTTCTGTAGGTTTATTTCGCCTGTAATTTCTTTGCCAGTCTGCTTGATGCTGCATTGATCAGCACGACCATGACAAGCAGTAC
>DJEI01000062.1:0-500 GCA_002431865.1 Lachnospiraceae bacterium UBA5902 | reverse complement strand
AGCAGTACAACCGCCGTTGCATATGCCTGCTTCGTGTAAAGTCCCTCGGAAAGCAGCTTATACATATGTACAGCCAGCGTACATCCAGGATCAAACAGGCTCTTTGGCACTTCTGCCGTTGTACCGGATGTAAAGATCAGTGCTGCGGTCTCACCAACGATACGACCGATTGCTAAGATTACGCCTGATAAAATTCCCGGCACTGCTGATGGCAATACAACCTTGAAGATTGTACGAAGTCTTCCGGCACCAAGACCGAAGCTTCCTTCCCGGTAAGAATCCGGCACACTCAGAAGCGCCTCTTCTGTCGTACGCATGATTGTTGGAAGTACCATGATGGAAAGTGTCAATGCACCACCGAAGAACGAAAGCCCCCAGCCAAATGCGATAACAAACATCAGATATCCAAACAGACCATATACAATGGACGGAATACCGGACAATGTCTCTGTTGTAATACGGACAACATTGACTAATTTATTGCCACGCTTTGCATACTC
>DJEI01000067.1:10235-73949 GCA_002431865.1 Lachnospiraceae bacterium UBA5902 | reverse complement strand
AATTTACATAATGTTATCCACAAATTGTTATTAACTTGTGGAAAACTTGTATATTTCATGTTCATTTATCCTCAAAATGCCTATTTTACGTTATTTTTAATATACACAATTTTCCAAGTAAACATAATTTTACTTTACATAACATTCTATATCACTCATTATTATTTTTCTTCCTATAATTATGTAGTAAAAATCTCCGAAATCCACGACCAAAACTTGCTAAAATTCTGAATTTATTGTAAAATAGAATCCAAGTGTGCGGATAAAGGAAGCACGGTATTTAGGAGTTATGATATGAAAGAATTAATCGAATCAAAATGGGAAGAGATCCTGTCTCTTCTGGAAACTGAATATGACATTTCCAGTATCATGATCAATACATGGATTCGTTCCCTCAAAATATATGAGGTTAAAAATAACACAGTTTATTTTTATGTAGATGAAAAGCTCGGTGAAAATGCGTTGAAATTCTTAAAGCGTAAAGAGTTTGACATTTTTTTACTTTCCTCTATTCGCGAGACATTAAATGACAGTACGATTGATATTGTGATCGACGAAAAGAAAAATCTGATTGAAAGCGACGAAGAAGCCAGAAAAGAGTCTGTACAAAAATCCGACTCTTACAAGGAAGCCGTCAGCCGCAGCAATCTTAATCCAAAATATACATTTGACACGTTTATTGTAGGAGAAGGAAACCGCCACGCTCATGCGACATGTCTGGCAGTTGCCGATCTTCCGGGACAGGATAATTTCAATCCATTGTTCTTATATGGAAACTCCGGACTTGGCAAGACGCATCTCATGCAGTCTATCGCACATTACATCCTGCAAAAAGATGATAAAACAAAGGTTTTGTATGTACCATCCGAGACATTTACGCATGAGATTATCGACGCGATCAAGAATCATACGACAAATGAATTCCGTGAGAAATACAGAAATGTAGACGTCCTGCTGATTGATGACATCCAGTTCATCATCAAAAAGGAAAGTACACAGACGGAATTTTTCAATACTTTTAATGAACTTTATAATAATAAGAAACAGATTATTCTTTCTTCTGACCAGCCTCCAAAGGAGTTACAGTCTTTGAATGAGAGAATCCGTTCCCGTTTTGAGTGTGGTATCCCGATTGATATTCACGAGCCTGACTATGAAACACGTATGGCAATCCTCAAGACAAAAGCGGAGATGGATCATTTAAACGATATTCCAGAAGAAGTGTTCCAGTATATCGCAGAGAATGTAACGAACAACATCCGGGAGCTCGAAGGTGCTCTGCATAAGATTGGCATTTTTTCAAAGCTTATGAAGGAAGAGGTTACACTGGAGACAGCCAAGGAATCCCTGAAGGATCTTATCAACAAAGAGAAGAATGAGACGATTACCGGTGAGACGATTCTCAAGACGGTATCCGAGCATATGAATATCTCTCCAGATGATATCCGCTCCAAGAAGCGTAGTCAGGATATCGCGACAGCCAGACAGGTTGTTATGTACTTATGTCGAAAGCTTACGGTGATGTCTCTGCAGTCTGCGGGCAATATC
This sequence comes from Lachnospiraceae bacterium UBA5902, assembly GCA_002431865.1. Classification (GTDB taxonomy): domain Bacteria; phylum Bacillota; class Clostridia; order Lachnospirales; family Lachnospiraceae; genus Coprococcus_C. The sequence goes on along the minus strand of DJEI01000067.1, from coordinate 72,401 downwards.
GTCGGCGGTCGTGACCATACGACAGTCATCAACGGCATTAACCGTGTTGAGGCGAAACGGAAAGAAGATCCGGCATTCAACAATACGATTGAGACAATCATCAAAAAGCTGGATACAAATGCATAGATTTGCACATGTTTTTGTGATTAGATTGAAGATAACATGTTGACACTTTTTTAAACCATTCTTATGTTAACTTTAACGCAGGAAGTTATCCAGATGCTTCCACATGGAGTCCGGTTCATTTCAACATGGTTATAAAGGTGGATTTAACCAGCAGCCATCAATGTTTTTGATGGTTATATACATATCCACAGCCACTACTATTACTACTACTAATTTATATTCTATATTTATGACTCAGGCGCAGCCTCGAAAGGAGTTACAACTAACATGAAGATAAAATGTTCAAAAGTAAACCTGTTAAATTCTCTTAACATCGTTTCAAAAGCAGTTTCTACTAAAACAACATTACCGATTCTGGAATGTATCTTAATTGATGTATATGCAGACAGCATTAAGCTGACCGCAAATGATCTTGAAATTGGTATTGAAACAATCTTAGATGGAGAAGTAATTGAGATGGGACGCATTGCGATTGAAGCAAAGCTGTTCAATGATATCGTTCGTAAGCTTCCAAACAGTGAAATCTTTATTGATACAACACCGGATTATAATACGATTATCCGTTGTGAGAAATCAAAGTTTGTTATTCCATCCAAATCCGGTGAGGATTTTACAGAGCTTCCTCAGATTGAGAAGGAAAAGAGTATTGAGCTTTCACAGTTTTCTTTAAAGGAGATCATCCGACAGACGATTTTTTCTATCTCAGATAATGAGAATAACAAGCTGATGACCGGTGAGTTGTTTGAGGTAAAGGATGGCGTATTGCAGGTCGTATCTCTGGATGGACACCGTATTTCCCTGCGTAATCTTGCATTAAAGGGAAATGCTTCGAATGTGAGCGTTGTTGTACCGGGAAAGACACTCAATGATCTCTCAAAGATCATTACAGGTGGCGTCGATGATATGGTAACAGTTTACTTCACAGACAGACATATTTTATTTGAGTTTGAGAATACAATAGTAGTATCCCGTCTGTTGGAAGGTGAGTATTTCAAGATTGTGCAGATGCTTTCTATGGATCATAAGATCAAAGTTCGTGTAAATAACAGAGAGTTGTTTGATTGTATCGATCGTGCTTCTATCCTTATGCGTGAGTCAGATAAGAAGCCAATCGTTGTCAGTATAAAAAATGATAACCGTATGTATCTCAAAGTCGATACAATGATGGGTTCCATGAATGAAGAAATTGAAATCACAAAGGATGGAGAGGAAATCATCATTGGATTTAATCCAAGATTTCTGACAGATGTGTTGAAGGTTATTGACGATGAAGACATCTTTATCTACATGCGTGATGCAAAATCACCATGTATCATCCGGGATGATGCAGGAACATATATCTACGTAGTATTACCGGTTAATATCAATGCGGGGGCTTATTAATCATGGGTGAGATGCATATTTTAAAGCTTCGCGAGGGCGAGGAATATATCAAATTAGGACAGGCATTAAAGGCAACCGGGCTTGCAGATTCCGGAATTGATGCAAAAGAAATCATTCAGCAGGGACTGGTTTTAGTCAATGGTGAGATTGACGAGCGTCGTGGAAGAAAGCTCTATGATGGTGATGAAGTCGTGTTCGATGATAATAAAATCAGTATTCAGAAGTAATTTCTGTGCAAATGAGGTGTAGGCATGTATATTGAAAATCTGGCACTGCAAAATTACAGAAATTATGCGCGTGCCGAGATTACATTTTCCGATGGTATCAACATTTTATATGGGGATAACGCACAGGGAAAGACCAACATATTGGAAGCTATCTACCTGATTGGAACGACAAAGAGCCACAGAGGAAGCAAGGATCGGGAAATCATACGATTTGATGCAGATGAAAGTCATATCCGCGCAGAAATAAAAAAAGATGGCATGCACCGACGGATTGATATGCATTTGAAAAAGAGCAGGTCAAAGGGAATTGCAATCGATATGGTACCAATCCGCAGAAGTTCTGAGTTGCTTGGTACGATGAATATGGTTTTCTTTTCTCCGGAGGATTTGTCTATCATAAAAAACAGTCCGGCAGAGCGAAGAAATTTCATGGATATGGAATTATGCCAGTTGGATAAGATTTATGTGAGTCTGCTGGCAAATTATAAAAAAGTGTTAGATCAGAGAAACAATCTGTTAAGACAGATTGGATTTGATAAAAGTAAAATGGATATGTTGCCAGTCTGGGATGACCAACTGGTAAAATATGGTATAGAAATCATTAAAAAAAGGAATCATTTTATTGATTTGATAAATGAGATAATTCCTGATATACATAGCAATTTAACGTCGGGAAAAGAACATTTGTGTCTGGTATATGAGAAAAATGCAGAAGCGGAAAGCTTTGCATCGATGCTTGCAGAAAAACAGGAGATGGACTTACGTTATCAGACAACACAGACCGGTCCTCACCGCGATGATATCGCTTTTTTGATTGATGGTATGGATGTGAGAAAGTTCGGTTCGCAGGGACAGCAGCGTACAGTGGCGCTGTCATTGAAGCTTGCAGAAATCGAACTGGTAAAGAGACTGATACAGGATAATCCCATATTACTGTTAGACGATGTAATGTCTGAGCTGGATCGAAGCCGGCAGGATGCGTTATTAGAGTCTATTCGAGGAATCCAAACGATTCTTACATGTACAGGATATGATGATTTTATAAAGGAACGGCTGACAATCGACAAGGTATATAAGGTTGTTGCCGGAACGATACAGGAGGAGTTAGATGGGTAATCAAAATGAAAGCAATTATGATGCGAATCAAATTCAGATTCTGGAAGGTTTGCAGGCGGTTCGTAAAAGACCGGGTATGTATATCGGTAGTACCTCGACAAGAGGATTGCATCATCTTGTATATGAGATCGTAGACAATGCAGTCGATGAAGCATTGGCAGGATTCTGTACAGAAATCGATGTATCAATCAACGAAGATGGTTCTGTCACCGTTATCGATAATGGACGTGGGATCCCGACAGGTATCCACAAGAAGGCTGGTATTCCGGCCGTTGAGGTTGTATTTACAATCCTGCATGCCGGCGGTAAGTTCGGCGGTGGCGGATACAAGGTATCCGGCGGTCTGCATGGTGTAGGTGCATCCGTTGTAAATGCGCTTTCGAACTGGCTGGAGGTTGAGATTTCCAGAGATGGCAAGATCTACAAGCAGCGTTATGAACGCGGAAATGTATTATATAAATTAAAAGAAGTTGGTAAGACCGATAAGACCGGAACCAAGGTTACATTTATGCCGGATGATACGATCTTTGACGATGTGATTTTTGATTATAAGGTGCTTCGTACAAGACTTCGTGAGATGGCTTTCCTGACAAAGGGATTGAAGATTAATCTTGAAGATAAGCGTGAGGGTAAGGAGCAGAGAGAATCCTTCCACTATGAAGGTGGTATCAAGGAGTTTATTGCCTACCTGAATAAGACAAAGAATCCACTTTATGACAAGATCATCTATATCGAAGGTAACAAGGATGATATCTATGTGGAAGTGGCAATGCAGCACAACGACTCTTACAATGAGCTTACTTTGAGCTTTGTAAATAATATCAACACACCGGAAGGTGGTATGCATCTGACTGGTTTCAAGAGCGCACTTACCAAGGTGTTCAATGATTATGCAAGAAGCAATAAGATTCTGCGTGACAAAGAAGAAAACCTGTCCGGTGATGACCTGCGAGAGGGTCTGACCGCTATTGTAAGTATCAAGATTCCGGAGCCACAGTTTGAAGGACAGACAAAGCAGAAGCTTGGTAATGCAGAAGCGAGAACTGCAGTAGAGGGACTTGTGACAGAGAAGCTTACTTATTTCTTGGAGCAGAATCCACAGGTAGCAAAGGCTATCGTTGGTAAGGCAGTTGTCGCACAGCGTGCCCGTATGGCAGCCAGAAAGGCAAGAGATGTTGCCCGTAAGAGTACACTTGAGACGAATATGGCGCTTCCTGGTAAGCTTGCTGATTGTTCGGATCCAAATCCAAAGAACTGTGAGATCTACATCGTAGAGGGAGATTCCGCTGGTGGTTCTGCAAAGACTGCCAGATCCCGTGCAACACAGGCAATCCTTCCACTGCGTGGTAAGATTCTGAACGTAGAGAAAGCAAGAATCGACCGGATTCTTGGAAATGAAGAAATCAAAGCCATGATTACCGCGTTTGGTACCGGTATTCGTGAGAATTTCAATATTGAGAAGCTTCGTTATGACAAGATCATTATCATGACGGATGCCGATGTCGATGGCGCACATATTGCAACATTGATGTTAACTTTCTTCTTCCGGTTCATGCCGGATCTGATCAAGGAAGGACATGTATATCTGGCACAGCCACCACTGTACAAGCTGGAGAAGAACAAGAAAACATGGTATGCATACAGTGACGAGGAACTGGCAGATATCTTAAATGAAGTTGGTCGTGACCAGAATAACAAGATCCAGCGATACAAAGGACTTGGTGAGATGGATGCTGAGCAGTTGTGGGATACAACTATGGATCCGGAAAAGCGGGTTCTGCTGCGTGTAGCGATTGATGAAAACAGTGAGTCTGAGCTTGACCTGACCTTTGATACGTTGATGGGTGAGAGAGTAGAGCCAAGACGTGAATTTATTGAGGCAAATGCAAAATTCGTTAAGAATCTTGACATTTAAGTAGGAGGAGAACAATGGACGATAGTACAATTTTTGATAAAATCCATGAAGTGGATTTGAAGAAAACCATGGAAGAATCGTATATCGATTATGCCATGAGCGTTATCGCTGCAAGAGCTCTTCCGGATGTGCGAGATGGTTTGAAGCCTGTACAGCGAAGAATCTTACATTCCATGGTGGAACTGAACAACGGTCCGGATAAGCCACATCGTAAATGTGCACGTATCGTCGGTGATACAATGGGTAAATATCATCCACACGGTGACAGTTCTATCTACGAGGCACTTGTAAAGCTGGCACAGGAATGGAATACAAGATATCCACTGGTCGATGGACATGGTAACTTCGGTTCTGTCGATGGTGATGGCGCGGCTGCGATGCGATACACAGAAGCACGTCTCTCCAAGATTTCTATGGAGATGGTTGCTGATATCAACAAAGATACGGTTGATTTTATTCCGAACTTTGATGAGACAGAGAAAGAGCCAGTCGTACTTCCAAGCCGTTATCCAAACCTGCTGGTAAATGGTACAACCGGTATTGCCGTAGGTATGGCAACAAATATTCCGCCTCACAACTTACGTGAGGTTGTAAATGCAGTTGTTAAGATCATTGATAACCGTGTGAATGAGGACCGTGAGACAGAAATCGAAGAAATTATGGAAATCATCAAGGGACCGGATTTCCCAACGGGTGCATCTATCCTTGGTACAGCCGGAATCAATGAAGCATATAGAACCGGTCGTGGTAAGATCAAGGTACGTGCCGTATCTGAGATCGAGCCGATGGCAAATGGAAAGCAGAGAATCGTTGTGACTGAGCTTCCATATATGGTAAATAAGGCAAAGCTGATCCAGAAGATCGCAGAGCTTGTCAAGGAGAAGAAGATCGAGGGTATCACAGCTCTTCGTGATGAGAGTTCCCGTGAAGGTATGCGTATCGTCATCGAGCTTCGAAAAGACTGCAATGCGAATATCGTGCTGAACCAGTTATACAAGCACACACAGATGCAGGATACATTTGGTGTAATCATGCTGGCACTGGTCGATGGACAGCCTATGGTATTGAATCTCTTGGAAATGCTTGGATATTATATCAAGCATCAGGAAGAGGTTGTCACAAGAAGAACGAAGTTTGACTTGAATAAAGCGGAAGATCGTGCTCATATCTTAGAGGGATTATTGATCGCCCTCGATAATATCGATGAGGTTATTCACATCATCCGTAGTTCCAAATCTGTTGCCGATGCAAAGCTTGCATTGATCGAGCGTTTCGGTTTGTCCGATGCACAGGCACAGGCTATCGTAGATATGCGTCTGCGTGCTCTGACCGGTTTGGAAAGAGAGAAGCTTGAGAAAGAATACAGAGAATTGATGGAGCTCATCAAAGAGTTGAAAGCAATTCTGGCAGATGAGAAGCTGCTCCTTGGTGTAATCAAGGAGGAAATCCTGATCATCGCAACAAAGTATGGTGATGACAGAAGAACTTCTATCGGTATTGATATGGATGATGATATCACAGTTGAAGATCTGATTCCGAAGGAAAATGTTGTAATCGCTATGACAAAGCTTGGCTATGTAAAGCGTATGACAATCAATAACTTCAAGAGTCAGAACCGTGGTGGTAAGGGCATCAAGGGTATGCAGACGATCGAGGATGATTTCATCGAGAATCTGTTCATGACAACGACGCACCATTACATCATGTTCTTCACGAATCAGGGACGTGTATATCGTCTGAAGACGTATGAGATTCCAGAATCCGGACGTACTGCAAGAGGAACGGCAATCGTCAACCTGTTACAGCTTCAGCCGGATGAAGTGATCACAGCAGTCATTCCAATTCGTGAGTACCATGAGGGAAGATACCTGATCATGGCTACAAAGAATGGTATGATCAAGAAGACAAAGATTACTGAGTATGCAAATGTTCGTAAGTCCGGACTTGCTGCAATCACCCTGAAAGAGGGCGATGAGCTGATCGAAGTAAAGGCAACGAACAATACGAAGGATATCATTCTGATCACAAAGCAGGGTATGTGTATCCGCTTCAATGAGAAGGAGGTTCGTTCAACCGGACGTACATCTATGGGTGTTATCGGTATGAGTGTGGCTGAAGATGATGAAGTGATCGGAATGCAGTTAGACACGCAGGGCGAAGCACTTCTGATCGTATCGGAGAATGGTCTTGGTAAGCGTACACTTGTCGAAGAATTTACACCACAGCATCGTGGCGGTAAGGGTGTGAAGTGTTACAAGATCACAGATAAGTCCGGAACTGTTGTTGGTTTCAAGGCAGTGAACGATGATAACGAAATCATGCTGATCACCAACCAGGGTATTGTAATCCGACTCCTGTGTAAGGATATCTCTACATTAGGCAGAATTACAACCGGTGTGAAGCTCATCAACATGGATCTGGAAAGTGACATTACCGTTGCAAGTATTGCAAAGGTTCGTCAGAAATCTGCAGATGAATCCGAGTCCTTGGAAATCATGGAACGCGAGATGAATGAGGCAGACAATGAAGAAGGTAATGTAGAAGAACCGGAGAGTTCGGAAGATAAATAAAGTAATAATTAAGGACGATGTATTATGATGATACATCGTCCTTTTTTTATAATATATTTCTTTTGATATTTTGATATTCTTCCGGTGAAATCAAGCCCTTTTGTAAAAGTTGTCCATATTTTATCAATTCATCAGCAGAACTAACATTATAATTATTATTTATTGGATTATCCACAATATTGTCTTTAGCCAAACGTAATTGCTTCTGAAAATTATCAATTTCATTTTGAGAAAACCAACGAATATCAAAAGCAATTTCTCCTCCTGCATATTGAATGGAAATTAGTGATATTTTATTTTTAAAATATAAAAAAACATATGCTAATATTATAGGTATAATATAAATCTTAAATTCAGAGAAACCAATACTCAACAGAATAAGTAAAAAAATAAAAAAAACAATAGCAATGATTAGATAATGTATAGGATTATAATGTTTAATTTCGGTTCCCGTAACATCTTTTAAATCAACAATCTGAGAACGTGAATTTTTAACTATTTTAGGATTTCCACTATTGTTGTAAAAAACATTATATGATTTTCCCTGAAAATATACCCTTTTATCAGTTATAAATGAAAATCCTTTTGATAAAATCCCAGTAGAAATAAAATTCTGAATATAAGAATTTCCTAAAGTTGAAATTAGTCTTTCATTTTTATTGACAAAAAACTGACTTAAGTAATAAGGATAATTAAAGTTATTTGTATTTTGATCCATATGAATACCTTCCTTTTAATATTAGCCACTTATGGCTAATATTATTATAGTCCATTTATGGGTATTATGCAATAAAAAAAGGATAAAAGCATGATTTCTTATGAACCATTATGGAACACATTAAAATTGAAAGGTATCTCACAGTATCAGTTAATAAATAAGTATCACGTTTCTGCAGGACAATTATCACGATTGAGAATTAATAGTTATGTATCTACACATACATTAGATCGTTTGTGTGAAATACTTGATTGTAAGCTAGAAGATATCGCAGTTTATAAAAAAGAGGAAACAGATATATAATAGTTTTTATTGCTTTCTGTGTTTGATTTGATATAATAATAGACAATATTGGTATTTTATTCGTGAAAAGAGGGAAAAGCGATGAACGATAGTATTAAAGAAGGTTTGGAAGGTCTTTCCAAGATGGATGGCGTATCCAATTTCTTATATGCACTTATGTATTGGGTAGGTGTCATATTTGTATTGTTATTTGTGACATACATTTTTGTTTCGATTTATGTGCGTGCACAGAATAAGAAACGCGGAATTGATACGAAAGATAAAGACGATTATTTGGATGATTAAGAAAAGGGCTGCTATATGAGAAATCATGTAGCAGCTTTTTTGTATTTTTTATGAACAGAAGCATATAATATAAACAAATTGACATATACCTGTATAACAGGTACAATATTAAAAATATTAAAATTTTATATTATCATTAGGAGATGATGGTATGGAAAAAATGATAGAGACAACAAAAGTAAGTGAAATATTGTGGGAAGAATTTATGAAACCGTTGGATATTTCAGCATACAAATTGGCAATGGAAATCCATGTTCCAGTTTCAAGAGTACAGGATATTTTGCATGACAGAAGAAAAATAACAGTAGATACTTCTTTAAGACTTGCAAAATATTTTGGGGTGTCGGATTCTTATTTTTTGAATATTCAAAATGATATTGATTTACGTAATGCAAAGTTAAATCTGAAGGATGAAATTAATAGTATTCAAACCTATAAATATGCATAAAAAGGGGTGGTATGAATGACGGATTTAATGAAGAATGAAATAATAACAGGATTGTTAGATATTTTTTCAGATAATATACTTACGATTATTTTATATGGATCTGTAGCAAGAAATGAAAATACCCCAGAGAGTGATATTGATATAGCAATCGTAATAAAAAATAATATGGATGATGACACAAGAGATAAATTTATGAGATGGTCAGCAGACATGGATTTGAAGTATGATAAGGTATTTTCAATTATTGATATTGAGAAAAGTAATTTAGAGAAGTGGGGACATATCCTTCCTTTTTATAAGAATGTGCAAAAGGAGGGTATTGTTTTATGGAAGGCAGCTTAAATGAATTAGCAAATTATCGTCTGGAAAGAGCAAAAGAAATGCTTTTGGCAGCAGAAGAAAATTTAAGAATCGGACAGTATAAAACTTCTTTGAATCGTTCATATTATGCTATTTTTCATGCTATGAGAGCGACGAATATCTTAAAAAATTATGATTCTTCTAAACATTCAGGAGTAATTGCTTTTTTTAACAAAGAATATCTAAAAGAAGATATATTAGATAGAAAACTATCTGTAATAATTAAGGATAGTTCTTTCTTGAGAGAAAAATCAGACTATGATGATTTTTTTATAGCTAACAAAAAAGATGTAGAGAAGCAATTAGAAAATGCAAAAATATTTATATCAGAAGTTGAAAAATATATTTCATCAGTTGTAAAGGAGTAAACCATGCGAACATTACACACAGACAAAATCATTGAAGCAGTGAAAGAAATGTGTATCTCAGCCAATCTGTATCTGGCAGATGATATGGATGGTAAGATACGTCAGGCAGCGAAAGAGGAAGACAGCACACTCGGCAAGCAGATCTTGAATCAGTTGATCGAGAATATGGAGATTGCCGGAGAAGATAAGACGCCAATCTGTCAGGATACAGGGATGGCAGTGTTCTTCGTGAATGTTGGACAGGATCTGCACATTGAAGGAATGAATCTCACAGATGCCATCAACGAAGGTGTGAGAAGAGGATATACCGACGGATATCTGCGGAAATCTGTTGTGAAGGATCCATTGCAGCGTGAAAATACCGGAGACAATACACCGGCAATCATCCATTATGATATTGTGCCGGGAGATAAGTTGGAGATCACGATTGCGCCGAAGGGCTTTGGAAGTGAGAATATGAGCAAGGTGTATATGTTGAAACCGGCAGATGGGGAAGAAGGAATCCGTCAGTCCGTGCTTGCAGCTGTGAAGGACGCCGGACCAAATGCATGTCCTCCGATGGTAGTCGGTGTTGGACTTGGCGGTGATTTTGAGCTTGCGGCAAAGCTTGCGAAGAAAGCACTCACAAGACCGGCAGGTTCACATTCGGAGAAGGCACATATTGCGAAGCTCGAAGATGAGATATTGGAGCTTGTGAATAAGACTGGAATCGGGCCGGGAGGACTTGGAGGAAAGACAACGGCGCTTGCAGTCAATATTGAAACCTACGCAACGCATATCGCAGGTATGCCGCTTGCAGTCAATATGTGCTGTCATGTAAACCGTCATAAGACAGTTGTATTATAAAAAATAATATAAGATATAATGAAGTGTGCACAGCTCATCATGATATCTTGTGGTGACATTAAGTAATATATGAAGTAGAAATATTCATGGAAAGGAATATGCACTTGGGAAAGGTTTCAAATTATATTAACCAGAATATGGCGAAATTCAAGCAGATCTACATACGTTATGCTGCAAGTATTTTCTGTGCGCTGATTATTGCGATTGCGAGTATCATAGCAAATCAGAAAAAAGGGTTTGATATAGAATCCATCGTGACTGTCTGTTCTATCTGGCTTGCCGGGAATTTTCTGGTTGAGAGTCTGTGGAAGAAAACAGCAGTAGAAGCACAGAAGAACAAACGGAAATGGCTGATTGGTTATGGCATAACGTTTGTGATTGCGATAGTATTTAATAATTTGGCAGAGGTTCTTAAAGCACAGAAAGCAGATATACCGAATCTGATATTTGAAAGTATCTTGTATTTTTACATTGCGTGCATGGTGCTTCTTGCAATTTATGTATTGCTTCGGCAGCAACAACTGGATCTGCCACATTGTATCGGACGAATCATATTCGCATTGCTCCGGGCAGTTGGCGTCTATTTGGTGCTGAATATTGCGGTTATTCTGATTCTTGAAATTATAAATGCATTGCTTGTGGATATAGATACGTTCAGAGTGGAGTTGAATATCCAGTTATTGCTGAGTGCACTTGCGTATTTCCCAACCTGTTTGCTTGCTGTCTCGGACACAAGCGAAGATAACGCGGCATTTACGAAGAAATTTGTATCCTATGTGTTACTTCCATGTGTGTGGATTGCGATGTTCGTAATCTATCTCTATGTGGCAAAAATCTTTGTGACACAGGAAGTTCCGAGCAACGAGATATTCGGCATCTGTGCGAGTCTTTTTGCGATTGGAATGCCAATCTGGATGATGGCATCGGGATTCGTGGAGGAGAAAGCTTCACGTTATGTGAAACTTATTTCGATCACGAAATATATCTATGCACCGTTTATCCTGCTTGAGATTTATTCGATGTCGGTGCGTGTCAAAGCATATGGACTGACGGAGCAACGATATGCGGCGTGGATGTTTATATTGCTGCAGATCATCTATATTCTGTGGGAGAAAACCTATGTGCTGTATGTTAGTCGCGTAGAAAAGAAAGAGATATATAAAAATCAGGCAGATGTAGACGATGCAGGAAAAGAAAATATATATGAGAAAAATCAGAAAGAGGCACAAACAAACTGGCACTATGAAAATCTCATTCTAGTCTTAGTTGGATTTTTATTTGTCGGACTTCTGCTTCCATTTGGAAATGCACAATATCTGTCATATCAGTCACAGAAAAGCCGGTTGGTTAAGAATCGGATATTGGATATGGAGGAAGCTGCAAAAGCATATGATTATCTGCGTACAAATGCATATGGCAGGCGATATCTGGATAACTCTCTTACCGAAGCGGAGCGGGACGAATTACATAACATGCTGTATGACCGGGACAGTGACGATCAATGGAACTCAGTGTATTTCTATGCAGATCCGATGGAAGAGGATGGATTGGCTATTGATGGTTATAAAAAAATCTATGGGGTAGAGGAACATTGGCGGGATGAAAGTTCTGTTCATGAATATGAGAACACATCAATCACAGCCGGAGATAATGTATATGAGGGTGTAGATCTTACTTCCTGCATTTCATATTACGAGGATCTGGAAGGTAAAAATGAAAATCAGGTCGTAGATGAAAAAGACAAAGTCTATGAAATTCAAATCAGTGATACAGAAAAATTGATTGTAACGTATGTCAGTTTTGAAATCAATGATGAGCAAACCACGATAAAATGGATGCACATAATAGGATATATGCTGACGAAGTAAATACAACAAATAAAATAGGAAGCGCGCTGATGCGCGCGTAGGTCATCACGCTAACGCGTGGTGACAAAAAAAGGAGGATTAGAGAATGGAACGACATATTTCAGTACCATTTAGCGAAGAGGAATTAAAGGAGCTTCATGCGGGAGATTATATTTATCTGACCGGCACAATTTACAGTGCCAGAGATGCTGCACACAAGCGGATGTATGATGCTATCTGTGCTGAGCAGGAGAAGCATCCAGAAATTGATTATACCGGCGCAAAACTGTATGAGGATAAGATTCTGCCATTGGATATCACAGGAAATACAATCTATTATCTTGGACCAACACCAGCAAAGCCGGGACAGGTGATCGGTTCTGCGGGACCTACCACGAGCAGCCGGATGGATAAATATACGCCGCTTCTGTTGTCGAAGGGTTTGAAGGGCATGATCGGAAAAGGTAAGCGCAGTCAGGCAGTAATTGATGCAATCGTGAAGGAAAAAGCCGTGTATATGGCAGCCGTTGGCGGAGCAGGCGCACTGCTATCCAAGTGCATCAAGGAGTCAGAAGTGATTGCTTATGATGATCTTGGAACCGAAGCAATCCGTAAGATGCGTGTCGAGAATCTTCCTGTTATCGTTGTGATCGACAGTGAAGGACATAATCTGTATGAGACGGCGGTTGCAGACTATCTGAAGGAGCATAATTAATATGGCAAAAAACAAAGTTAAAGTCGAATATGATGTAGATATGGAAAAAGAGCGCAGGAAGAAACAGCAGAAAAATGGAAAAACAGGATTTGCTATCCGCAGATCAAACATTCTTCTGTATGTGTTGCTGGTCGTTGTGGAAGCATTGTTTTATTATTTTCTCACACCGGCAATCAATATACATACCTCTGGATTCTGGACATGGGTGATACTTACGCTTGCGGCAATCGGATTCTGTTCCTTTGATTTCAATGGAACACGCATTACCAAAAAAGGTAATATCAAAGAAACCGTTGGTTCGACAAAGGTGGTAATGGTTTCATTTACAGCAATCCTTGTGCTGATTGTAGGATTGATCATTGGCGGGCTGGCATCTTCCAAATTGTTCCGTGCATCGAAATATGCAGGAATTATCAAGGTTGAGGATGGTGATTTTGCAACGGATGTACCGGAAAGTGAAAATATCAATAACATTGCACTGATGGATACGGATAGTGCGAGAATCATCGGTGATCGTGCGATTGGTTCCCTGTCTGACGTTGTCAGCCAGTATCAGGTGAGCGAGACATACAGCACCATTGATTATAACGGTGTGCCGATGAAGGTCGCACCGCTTGAATATGCGGGATTTATCAAATATCTGAATAATAAAGATGCCGGAATTCCGGGATACGTGCTCGTTGATCCGGTCAAAAATGAAGCAGATTATGTGAAGCTTGAAAAGCCGATTCAGTATTCTCCTTCTGCATGTTTTGGCAAGAATCTGCAGCGGCATGTACAGCTTTCGTATCCGACATCTGATTTCAACGGATATTATTTTGAGCTGGATAACGAAGGAAATCCATATTATATCTGTCCGGTATTAAAACCAAATGCAGGCTTATTTGGAGCGAAGGATGTGAAGGGAATCGTGCTTTGTGATCCATGCAGCGGTGATTGTGAATATATGGATCTGGGTGATATTCCAAATTGGGTAGATCGTGTGTATGATGGTGATCTTTTATGTAACAGGTACAACTGGTATGGTATGCTGTCAGGAGGATTTATAAATAGCAAGATTGGCAACAAAGGCTGTAAGGTTACGACCGACGATTATGGTTACAAGGTGATGGATGGCGATGTGTGGGTATACACAGGTGTGACATCTGTCAATGGGGACCAGTCTAATATCGGATTCGTATTGATGAATTCAAGAACTGCGGAGAGTAAGTATTTTGCAATCGCAGGTGCAGAAGAACATTCTGCGATGTCCTCTGCGGAAGGACAAGTACAGAACCTTGGATATACGGCATCGTTCCCATCTCTGATCAACATCGCAAATGTACCAACTTATATCATGGTACTCAAAGATAATGCGGGACTCGTGAAGATGTATGCACTTGTCAATGTGGAGAAGTACAGCATTGTGGCAACCGGTGCGACACAGAAGGAAGCACTTGCAAGTTACCGGGAGCTGCTTGCCGAAAACAGCATTGCGACAAGTGGAAAGGATGTCAGCGAAGATACGTTGAGTAAGAAGATTACAGTCACACAGATCCGGTACATCACGGTAGAAAATGAGACATATGTGTATATCACAGCGAAAGATCGTTCTGTCTACAAACAGAATTTTGCTGATAATGAAAGCCTGATCAAGATTGAGGAAGGTGATGTAATCACGGTTCACTATATGGAAGGTGAAGATGGTGTGAATACACTTCTCTCTTATGAATAGTTATACTTCGAAGTGGAAAAATTCATTTCTCTTTGATTAGATAAAAAGCAAATACTATATCGAAGTGAACCCCCCTTTTTTTAGATAAAACAAGTCTAATGAAAGGGGGTTTTTCTATGTCTGACTATAATTTCCATAAAGACAATGCCATGTCGGAAATTATGAAAATTCATAAAAGAATTTAATATATAATTATGAAAGAACATTATGACATTGATGATATTGTGATAAAAAATAAGGAAGGCAGGGAGTGTATATGAAGAAAATGAAGACAAGAATACTGGCACTAACGTTAGCAATCAGTATGATCTTTTCACTTGTATTAGGGGAAAATGTAAAAGCGGAGGGTGTTTCGGAAAATGAAAATAAAACAACGGAAGCTGTGACAGATGTTCCTGCAGATGAGGACGATACAGCCGAAACTGTGACAAATGTTTCTGTAGATGAGAATGATACAACGGAAGCTGCGGCGGAGACAACAGAGAATGAAACAGAAGAAGCAGATGTTACGGATAGCAGCATGTGTGTGATGTCCTCAAATGACAGCACTTTCGAAGTCACAGGGGGTATGATCACATATCAGATATTGGAGAACAATACGATTGCCATTACCGGATGTGACGATACGGTTACGGAAGCGATAATTCCGGGTAGTATTGAAGATAAGGCGGTAACAACCATCAACGAGTATGCTTTTTCTAAAAAAACATCCCTTACATCCGTGGTGCTTCCTGCAAATTTGACAAATATTGGGGAGCGTGCATTCAGTGGCTGTACCAGTCTTGCATCTGTGGATTTTTCAGCATGTACAAAAAATACATTGGATATTGCTGCCTATGCATTTTATGGTGATAAAGCACTGATACAGGTAATATTTCCATCCCGTCTGACAAGTATTGGGGATGGGGCTTTTTCTGGCTGCACCAGCCTTACATCTGTGAATTTTTCAGCATGTGAGGAAACCTTGAACATTGGAGGAAACGCATTTAGCTATACAGTAATTACCTCTGTGGTATTTCCAAAGGGATTGAAAAGCGTTGGAAAATGGGCATTTGATAGTTGTGAAGATCTGAAAACGGTGGATTTTTCAGCGTGTAAGGAGCTTGTTTCAGTAGAAGAAAATGCATTTTCCAATTGTGGGCTTACAGAGGTCAATCTTTCTGCCTGCAGTAAGCTTACAAGTATTGGAAAATATGCGTTCTACAAAAATCAGGCGCTTACAAAGGTGGTGTTTCCAACATCACTTTCTACACTTGGGGAAAGTGCCTTTTACCAGTGTTCAGCGCTGAAAAGCGCAGATATATCCGATACAGCCCTTACGATAATCGGAGAAGGGGTGTTCCAGGAGACGGGACTTACCGAAATAACGCTTCCGGATGGAGTGGAAACGGTAGAACAAAATGCATTTGCAGAATGTACAAGTTTATCTTCTATTGTTTTTGGAAATAATCTGAAAAGCATTGGATGGCAGGCGTTTTGCGAAACAGCAATTACACAGCTTCATCTGCCGGACAGCCTGACGACAATAGACCACGACGCATTTTCAAATTGCAAATCATTGACCAGCATTGAATGGCCAAATAATTCGGAATTTACAACGGTTACAGGTTTTGATGGGTGTACGGCTTTGCCGGTTTCGGAACTGAACGAGGTATTAAATCTTGACTCTGTTATAGAGATTGGGGATGATGCGTTTAGCAACTGCTCGTTTGATTCTGTTGTAATTCCTTCATCTATTAAAAAAATTGGGGAAGATGCATTTTATGATACAGGTATGACTTCTCTCACATTGAGTCCGGGCGTGGAGATTATTGGCGCACATGCATTTGCGTATTGTGAGGGCCTGGCAGGAACAAAGGTGGTTGTACCGGAAACGGTAAATGAAATATATGGAGGCGCATTTAAATATTGTTTTAAGGAACAGGTTGGGGAGACAGGAAGTACATATACTGCAATTATCGTGGAATTCCCTAACCGGGATTTTAAGCTGATGCCTTATGGCACATCAGGCGGATCTGCCAGTACGGAAATGGTAACAATAGATGGTGTAAATTATGAGGATCCATTTGCGGAAAGGGCGGTAATCAGGGCATATCAGACAGATTCAGAGGGAAATCCGTCTATGCTGAAACAATTTTACGAGGCACAGCAGAAAGAACTTTATGCATACAGATATACCTTTGAGGCTCTGGATGAGACAAAGCAGATGTATACGGTGTCCGGTACAATTCCTACCGGTGCAGAGGTAGAAGTATTTCAGAACAATCAGAAGCTTACGGTTACGTTCACCGGTAATCGGTTTTCAGTAAAAGCTGACGCAGGAACGAAGGTGACGGCGGAAGTTATGCTGGATGGTTACTATAATAAGCATTTTATCCAGATGTCGCTCGATGAAGATTGGAATCTGGGAGAAATCATTTTTGCCGATAAGGACAAGCTACCGGTCAATAATTTGATGAAAGTGGATTTTGGAACCGCAGCGGTCAGCAGTTTTCGAAATCTGGAGATCAGCTTAAAAGCGGATGAGAGGATATTAAAAGAAGGTACAGATTATGTTCTTCAGTATCCAAATGTGGTTCTGAAGGAAACTGTTACGGAAAACAATCTGACACTGACTGTGAATGCGGATGAAATTGGATATGCCGGGGGAAGCGTGACAGCCAGCCGGGAGGAAGGAATTTTCAAACTTCCATTGAAGGCATGGGGAAAACTGAAGATTACAACAGACAGCAGCTTTGCAGGGGATAACTATATTCTTGTGTTTAATGAGAACGGAAGTCTGGAGGGTAAAAGTAAAATAGCATCAGATGGACTTTACCTGACAGAAGGACTAAAAGCAGGAACGTATACCATTATCGCTTATAATGTCAATGATAGCTTTTCTGCAGTGACGTCGATGGATGTGCTGGAAGGCATGGGATTGACAGAAGGAAAGGACTATGCAAAGGTGACGGCAGAGGTTTCCGATGGGAAGACCAAGCAGGTAGAAGTAAAGGTTCCTTTGCTGAAAAATAATGTATCCGGACTTTTAGACAAAGAAAAATGCTCAATTGTATCCAAAGCTAATTATGTAATTAAGAAACAGACTTTTAATGTAAGCGTGTATTATGGCTTTGCAGAAGGAAAAAGTGGAAAAATCTCTCTTTTGTTGCCGGAGAATATGAGCCTGAGATATATCTGTACAGAAACGGAAAGCCTGAAGGATTCAGATTATACGGTATCAGAGAAAGAGAATACTATTACGATAAACAAGACCCTGCAGGAGGGTATGCTATATCTTGGACTTTCCTGTGAAAAGACGGGCGTATACAGTCTTTCGGCAGTTGCGGCGGCAGACGGAATAACGGCACCAATCGGGAGTAAGACATTGACAGTCCACGATTATGAGATCCGTCCGGCAGCGGGAGACTTATACTCTCTGACTGGGAATAAGGTGACTGTTTATGCAGCACCATACAGCAGTGTTACACTTTTGCTGGATGGAAAGCAGGTGGGAACAGGATATACAAATGGACTTGGAAATGTGACCTTTACCTATAATCTCCCGGCAGATACGCTGCAAGGGCAGACATTTCTGTTAACAGCTGAGGTAGGTGGAGGACAGGTTTCCACAGAGGTTACTTTTGCAAGAACAATCTCTTCATTAGACTCTTGGTCTTTCTATCAGACAAACCGTCTGGGCAGAAGTTTTAATGGGGGATATCTGTACTCGACGTCGCAATACTTTACCCCTCCATCATTTTATTGGTATTCATTCAATGAGGAGGCGGATAATGACTGGACAATATGTGCTGAATTTATAGGCGGCATTGCGCCGGAAAATGTAATCACGTATATGAAGACACTGGATGGAACAGTACATACGGTTCCGATGCAGCTTTTAAAAACAGAACAACTCACGGAAGGAAAGGGCTATCGGTTTACCTTTGCCGGAGAGGTTACATTGCCGTCAAATGGAACGCAGGTTGTGACGGAGGCGCAGCTTCCGGAAGAATTTTCGATTGACTGGGTAGATCAGGGTCAAACGTTTACTTATGATGCGGATACGGTAGAAAAGAGCCAGAAAAAGGCGGCGGAGATTACGGCTCAGAGAAAGCAGGAGAGTGAAGAAATCGCAACATCCCTTACAGAAATCAGAAATCAGTATATGCAGGAATATGCGCAGACGAACGGTCTGACCTATACAGAGAATCCTGATTTCGATGCATCCGAATATATTTTTGGAGCGAAATATCGCGTGTCAGAGACGATGCCGGAGTGGTTCGAAAAACAAACGCCGGAGGTTCAGGCAGCGTTTTACAATGCAGAGAAAGCAATTGATGAAGCGATGGAAAGTTTTTCTGAGATGATGGGGCTGAAGAAGAATATCACGGAATACCAGTCGTGGGAGGAAGTCTATGCGGATATGGGCATTACGATGAAGGAGAATACCCGCACGGCAGAAGAACTTCGGGCGGATGGCTTTGAGGTGTGCGTAAATGCAGACGGGACATTTACCGCATTTAAAGATCATGCGAAAGAGTCGGAGGAAACTCAGTCTGCAGGACGTATGAAAATGGCTCTGGCGCGTGAGGGCGGCGTAAGTGGTATCACCGGAGGCTACACATTTATTGACGCTAGCGGAAATGAGATTGATTATAACGGAGAAGCTGCCGCTAATTTTGATCAGGGAGCCCGGAATGCATTTATCGGCGTTTCTGGAAATGCCCTGGATGCATTAGATCAAGTGATGCATCTGCCGGGAGTAACGGACAGCCAGCTTGCATTGAATGCAACTACGGGATTGGCTACCGCCGGTAGTCTGATAGGTGCGGCGACAGGTATCGAGGGCGCAATGCAGGATTCGGAAGCCTATGTGGATTATACGGTTCGCGAAGCGGATATGCAGGGATACATTGACGAATTGAAAATGTTTGAGGAGCGCTACAAGGATAAACCTCTCTGTTCCAATGCAATTATGAGAGAACGCTATGTGGCAATGGATCTTCGACTGTATATGGGGCTGGAAAAGGATCGTTATTGTGCCAATTCCGTGGTTGGATCACTCTTTACGATTGCCGGCGCTATGGATAAGACAGTGACAACCACTGCCTTAAGTACGATGTGGGATTTTGGATCCAACTATACGGGCGTCCGGCGCGCTGCAGAGGTTACGAGGCTTTCTGCTGAACTTGACAGGTTGACGAGGGAACGTAAACAGAAATGTGATGATACGGATATGGAAAAAATTATGAAGAAAACTCATAAGGTACAGCCAATTATGGATCCGTCAGGTTTTGTTTATGAAGCAGTAGAATCAAACACCCTTTCCGACGTGAAGGCGACCGTTTATTATGCAGAGGATTCCAGCGGAACAAATGCGCAGGTTTGGAACGCAGAAGATTATGAGCAGATCAATCCGCAGATAACCGACGACAGCGGAGTATTTGCATGGGATGTGCCAACGGGCTGGTGGCAGGTTCGCTTTGAAAAGGATGGGTATGAAAATGCACAGACCGAGTGGATGAGAGTTCCACCACCGAAGATGGGATTGAAAATTGCAATGACATCAGAGAAAACACCGGAGGTTGTATCAGCCAACGCATATACGGATTATATTGAGGTTGTATTCAGTCAGTATATGGATACAACAGAAAATCCTGTGCTGCCGGAAGGCATGACCGGAGAATGGCAGATGGTAGAAAATGGCTATTCAAAGGTTCTGCATATTACAAAAGATGGTGGTTTCAGGAAGGATGATATTGTGTCCTTTACACTGAAAGGAGTCAAAAATTATGCAGGGAAAACACTTGCCGATTACAGCAGTGGAGATTTGACTGTATCTGTACGCCCGGCTGAAATCATTCTGAATTATGAGAATATAATTCCTGCGAAAGCAGGAGAAGAGGCAACGTTTACAGTACGAGTCAAGGATAGTGAAGGTAACTATGTAGAAAATGTGACGGTCGAAGCCCTGATTGGAAGCACACAGATTGCATCCTTTGCAGAGAACAAAGCGAATGCAGAAGCTGTCACTGATGCAGAGGGAAAAACGAAATTCCAGATCAGTACAAACTTGCCGGGATATACGAATATGACATTCCGGGTAAAGGGTACAACGCTTGAAAAAGTAATGAAGCTGCATGTGTCGATGGAGGAAAATCGTCCGAAACGTCCGACAGCACAGATTGGTGAGACACTGTTTGACGAGAATTCTCCGAAAAATAATTATATTACAGTCAGTGAGGGAGAGATGCTGACACTGACGGCAGAGGAGGGTGTGACAATCTATTATACGACGGATGACACCTGTCCGTGCCAAAATAGCGCAAGCCGCAAAATTTATACCAAACCAATTAAGATCATGAAGAATACCAAGTACCGCATTGCTGCTTATAAGGATGGCATGGACTACAGTGAAAGACTGAATGTTACGGTTACAGTAGATGCTGCGCATGTGCATGATTATGGAACAGAATGGAAATCAGATTCCGAAAGTCACTGGCATGAATGTATTTGCGGTGCACAGGCGAACAAAGCTGCACATGATATGGAAGTTAAAAATGCAAAAGCTGCAACAGAGACAGAGACAGGATACACGGGCGATCAGGTTTGTAAGGTTTGTGGCTATATGATAAGCGGAAAGGTGATTCCGGTAAAAGAAACAACAAAACCAGATGATTCGAAACCAGCTGATACAACAGAAAATCCGAAACCAGCTGATGTACAGGATAATGAAGAAACTTCAGAAACGTCAGGTGATGAAAAAACAGATTCTAAAGAAAATGCTTTAAGTCCGGAAACAGGAGATCAGGAAAACTTATCACTTTGGTTTGCTCTAATTGTTATATCTTGTTTTGGGGTGGCAACATGTATAATGTATGAAAAAAAACATAGAAGAAACTTTTTCCCTTGACATTTGGCATAATATTTGTTATTCTATTTAAGCGTGTTGACGCGGAACTAAATAACACCAATTGGTAAAATGTGTTTTTTAGGCATTGGAGATGTACTCAAGTGGCTGAAGAGGCGCCCCTGCTAAGGGTGTAGGTCGTTCGCGCGGCGCGAGGGTTCAAATCCCTCCATCTCCGTTTGTAGATTGCGGATGAAATATTAAAAATAAGTCTTGACTTGATTGGAAATATTTCATATAATCTACTTTGCGTTTAGATAGAAATTGATAAATGCTCTATCATCGTTCCTTCGGAATGACGATATTTTCCTCGATAGCTCAATGGTAGAGCACTCGGCTGTTAACCGAGTTGTTGTAGGTTCGAGCCCTACTCGGGGAGTTTGTGAGATATTGTAAGCACTGTGTGCTTACTAATCATAAGGAATCTCCCCACTGCGTGGGTCCCCCCTTTATGATATGTGGCGTGATAGCCAAGTGGTAAGGCAGAGGTCTGCAACACCTTCACCGCCGGTTCAAATCCGGCTCGCGCCTCTCTAAAATCCTTGATACAAGATGTATCAGGGATTTTTTTATTTGTGAAATCTCTGTGAAAGCCATTGACGGAGTCTGCCCGCGTGTTAAAATACTTGACAATTCGAGAAGGTGAAGAATAATGAATATCAGGATTGGATATAGTTATGGAGGATGCTTATGAGGCAGAAATTGATGGATTTTATGCGTGGTAGAAATGGAACGGATCAGCTTTCCATGTGTATGATGTGGGTGGCTTGTTTTTTAGTTTTTATAGATGTGTTTGTAAGAAGTAATATACTCAGCACGATTGCATTTGTGACCTTTATATTTGCATATTTCCGTGTATTCTCCAGAAATATTGGAAAACGTCGGGACGAGAATACATGGTTCCTGAATAAGACGTATAAACTACGCATGTGGGGACGGAAAGAGAAAAGCCACATGACGATGCGCAAGACGCATCATATCTACCGTTGCCCAAAGTGTAAGCAGAAGATCCGTGTTCCACGCGGAAAAGGAAAGATCGAGATACGATGTCCAAAATGCAGCGCACGGTTTATAAAGAATAGTTAGCAAGTGTAACAGGATTCGGAGGTAGGACGATGTTTGGATATGTGACGGTGAACAAGCCGGAAATGAAAGTCAAAGATTACGAGCGGTATCGCATGTATTATTGTGGTGTCTGTCATGCACTCCGAAATACGGATGGTGCGATGGGACAGATGTCACTTACGTATGATTCGACGTTCGCCGCGGTTCTTCTGACCGCTTTGTATGAACCGGATACGCAGATGAAGGAAGCGACATGCATGGTGCATCCGGTTGGAAAGAAAAAATATCTGGAGAATGAGATCATACAGTATATCGCGGATATGAACCTCATTCTGACCTATTACAAATGTCTCGATGACTGGGAGGATGACCGGAAATTTACCAGACTTTGTTACAGCAGTTTTATACGGAAGCGTGTGCGCAAGATCGGGCAGGTCTATCCGGAGAAGCTGGCAAAGATCCGGGAGTCTCTGCGGACATTATCCGCCTGTGAGCGAAAAGATGTCACAAACCTGGATTTGCTTGCCGGAACCTTTGGTGATATCATGGCAGAGATTCTTGCATATAAGTCGACACGTGGGATTGACTGGTCAGAGGAGCTGCGGAGACTCGGTTACCAGCTTGGCAAATTTATCTATATTCTCGACGCATACGATGATGTGCAGGAGGATATTGAGAAGAACCGGTTCAATCCATTGAAGGAGTTATACCGTGAGCTGTCGAAAGAGCGGTTTGACAGTTACGTGAAGGAAATACTGATGATGATCGCCACCGATATGGCGAAAATCTATGAGTGCCTGCCAATTGTCGAAGAGACAGCCATCCTTAGAAATATCATCTATTCTGGAATCTGGGTAAGGTTTATGACGAAACAAAATGACACAGAAAACGGTAAACAATGGGAGAAAGAAAGGAATTAGTATGAAAGATCCTTATGAGGTTCTAGGGCTTCCACATGGCGCTTCGGAAGAAGAAGTGAAAAAAGCATATCGAAATCTAAGCCGGAAATATCACCCGGATGCCAATATCAACAATCCAAACGCAGCACAGGCAGAAGAAAAGTTCAAGGAAGTGCAGGCGGCATATAAGAGTATCATGGACGGAAACACAGGTTTCTCGTATGGTGGCAGCAGCTATGGAGGGTTTGATGGATTTGGCGGATTCGGTTCGGATGCATTCCGTCGTGCCAGAAATGAAGGCGGTGGCATGAGTCAGGATGAGTCCCATCTTGCTGCGGCGCAGAATTTCATCATGAACCGGATGTTTACAGAGGCACTTCGCACGCTGGAGGATATAGACGACCGGACAGGCAGATGGTATTATCTAAGTGCGGTTGCAAACTTAGGTGCTGGCAATCAGGCAACAGCGATGGAGCATATCGACCGTGCGATTGCGATGGAACCGAACAACATGGAGTACAAACAGATGAAGCAGCGTATGCAGGGTGGCAGCAACTGGTATGTGCGGCGGGGCATGGGATATGGAATGCCGGATGTGCGTTCCGATAACTGGTGCATGGATATGTGCCTGTTAAATTTGCTCTGTAATTGCTGCACGCCGTGTTAGAGGAGGGTGCATATGTGCGACGCACATATTTAGGATGCACCCGGCGATCTGCCGCCGAGCGAAGCGAGGGGGCGATACCATATTATTTAAGGGGAGAAACAATGGAGAAAATTATTTTAGCATCACAGTCTCCACGCAGACAGGAGATTCTGTCACTGGGTGGATATGAATATGAGGTGTGCGTATCTTCGGCAGAGGAACAGATTCCACCAGAAGAATTGGAGAATCTGACACCACAGGAGCTGGTCGAAAAACTGGCGCGTGTGAAAGCAGAAGATGTGTACCGGAGAAACTGCAATAAGAATATGGAAAAATCAACGACAGATAATCAGGCAGCAGATTCCGTGGAGAAAATCACGGTTATCGGTGCCGATACGGTCGTTGCTGTCGATGGATGTGTGCTTGGAAAACCAAAGACAGAGGATGAAGCGAAGCAGATGCTTTCGTGGTTGTCCGGGCGGACACATGATGTATTTACCGGTGTGTGTATCCTGTGGACAAATCCAGATACGCAGGCGGATATACAGGGAAATACCTTTCATTGTCATACGAAGGTGACATTTTATCCGATGACGGAGGAGGAAATCGACAACTATGTCGCCACGGGCGACTGCATGGACAAGGCAGGTGCTTATGGAATCCAGAACGGTGCCGCGAAGTATATCCAGGGCATCGAAGGGGATTATTTGAATGTGGTTGGACTGCCGTTGTCAAAAATTTATCATGTTATGCATGAGAAATTAACAAATCTCACAATAAAAAAGTGATTGAAACTGAATGGAAATAAACGAAAATAAAGAAAATAGACGGAAAATTAGTCATTATGACTAAAAGTAGATGCAAAATTTGTGTATTCTGCCGTTGAAAAAATATTTAAAAGTGCTACACTAATATATGTAGCAACAAGTTGGGTTGTTGCTTGATTTTTGCATATCAGCGTCATGGCTTCGTACAGGGGGAAGGGATACGGAGTGTGATGTTGTAATATACACGTGAGCATCAGAGCTCGAAGTTATGTGAAGGTCTTGTTACGTGTAGCAGTGGTATTTCCTTATGTGACAAAAGAGAGGGTGTTACATAAGGGAATATCATCCAAGGTGGTTACGAAAAGAGGTTGCCTGGCAGCCTCTTTTTTCTTGCATAGAAAAGCATGGACAGGTATAATAAAATTATGTATGGCGAAATTTAGAGGGAAAGCAGGATAACATATATGTGGGGATTTCACACGGTAAAAGTAAAAGAGAATAGCCGGCGGATGTTTGATCTGTGTATGCGGCGTGCGCAGAGCATCGGGCGTGCAGATTATGTACGTACAGGCGGACGTATGGATCTGACACACACCTTCCGTACAGACATGCTGCATTTTCTGATTTATCTGGCATATTCTGATGGAACGATCAATAAGGAAGAAATCAAATATATCAATCTGTTGTTCGGAACTCAGTTTGATGAGAAGATGATTCGGGATTATGCGGATCGGTGGGGACTGCGTTCGGAGAGTATCCGCGATCATGCACCGCGGTCGTTAAATTCGTTTGTCCGCTCGAATATTGGCGGAGAGACTGGAGAGATCTCCGATGATTATTATGATCTGGTGCAGTTGTATGTCACAACCTTTAACTATATTGGAAATGATCTGATTGCATGCAATGAGGAGGTAGCAAACTCAGAAGTGCAGGCACTTTCCTCGTATATTGAGTTGATCACACAGGAGATTGACCGTGTGCGCGGCGACATGCAGGAGTACAAGCCGACAATTGCCTTTAAGCCGGGAAGCAAGGTGAAGCAGGAAGAAACACCGGATTATTCGTACTGGTCCGACATGCTGGAGAAACAGCGGACGAAGATTTCCACACCGGACCATCCGGCAGATGATGAATCGATGGTGAGAGAAGACAGAGATAGAGATAATCGAGGGAAAACAGATGAATCGGAGAATGCCCGGACATCTGATACGGCAGACGTGGAACAGTCGTTCCGCAGGGCGGAGCAGCCAGCCGCACAGACACTGCCAGACCAGAAGGAACGCAAGAAAGAGTTCAATACAGAGATCGATATACAGACGCTGCTCAAACAGTTAAATGATCTGACCGGTATGCAGAGCGTCAAGACCGAGATCAACAACATGATCAACCTGCTGAAGATCTGCAAGATTCGACAGGAAAATGGATTGCAGACACCGCCGGTGACAAATCACATGGTGTTCCTTGGCAATCCCGGAACCGGTAAGACAACCGTCGCAAGAATCCTTGCGAAGATCTATCATGGTCTGGGCGTGCTTTCAAAAGGACATCTGGTGGAGGTAGACCGGTCCGGGTTGGTTGCCGGATATATGGGACAGACGAGTGAGAAGGTTACGGAAGTGATTGAGAAAGCTAAGGGCGGCATTTTATTTATTGATGAGGCGTATGCCCTTGCAAATGGACAGCAGGGCGATTTCGGGCAGGAGGCAATCGACATCCTGAACAAAGCGATGGAAGATAACCGGGATGATCTGATCGTCATTGCAGCGGGTTATCACGATGAAATGCAGGATTTCTTGGATGCAAATCCGGGACTTCGTTCGCGATTTAACCGGACAATCGAATTTCCGAATTATGATGCGGCAGAGCTGCTGGAGATTATGACCAATCGGGCGAAATCACTCGATTATACGTTGACGGACGACGCGGTGCAGTATGTGCAGGATACATTTACAAAGATACTTGCGTGCCCACCGGAGAATTTTGGTAATGCGCGTTCGGTGCGCAATTATCTGGATCGCGTGATTCACAATCAGGCAAACCGCCTGATCGCGGAGAATAATTTTAAAGAGGAAGATCTGACGAAGCTCACGCTTGCGGATGTACAGTCAGAGACGTTGGAATAGCATGCATAAACAATGGATCAAGGATGGGCTAAGTGAATATCTGAGTGATGCGCATGCGGTATGGCATATGCCGGGGCATAAGCGGAAAGCCTGTTATGGAGATTTTCAGGACGCATTTCTCGCATGGGATGTGACGGAGGTACCAGGGACAGATGATCTGTATCTGCCGGAGGGATTTATCGGAGATTCGCTTGCCATGCAGAAGGAGATCTATCAAACCTGTGGCACGTATTATGTAGTAAATGGTGCGACGGGAGGTATCTTTACGGCAATTGCGGCATGCACGAAGCCGGGCGATGTGATCCTGATGGCGAAAAACTGTCATAAATCGGTTTACAATGCGGCGGCGATGCTGCAGCGGCAGACGATCTATGTGGAGCCGACATGGAAGAAGGAGGCAGCAGATACCGCTGCATTTACACAATTTATAGATGGATATATTGATGCGGAAGATGTGAAAGCACTCTGTGTGGCACACCCGGAGATCGCGGCGGTTGTAGTGACATCGCCGACATACGAGGGTGTTATATCTGACATTGCGCAGATTGCGCATGTGGCACATGCACACCATGTCCGGGTAATCGTGGATGAGGCACATGGGGCACATCTGCCATTTTTAAAACCGAAACTTTCTGCGATTTGCATGGGTGCTGATGTCGTCGTACAGAGTCTGCACAAGACACTTCCGGCGATGACGCAGACGGCGGTAATCCATGTCTGTACAGAAGAACTGGTGAAACCGGTGGAGCAGGCATTGGAGATATTCTTAAGTTCTTCGCCGTCGTATATTTTTATGATGAATATGGAAGCGGCAATCTGCTATATGGCAGACCATGATTTTACGGAATATGAAAACAATCTGCGGAAATTCCGGGAGAACTGTGCGAAGCTTCCGCAGATTACAATGATAGAGAAAGCAGCTGTATGTGCAGCAGGTGCATATGGATATGATGAGACACGGCTTGTATATTCTGCATCTGTGCCGGGACCGGAGCTGCTTACGATGCTTGCGGACAAGGGCAGTGTCGTCTGTGAGATGGCAGGCAGAAAGCATGTGGTACTGATCTCGACGGTGCGGGACAGTCAGGAAGATTTTGACCGGTTATATCGGGCACTGCAGATGTGTGATGTCGCTCTGACGAAAGAAGGGGATCATGAGAAAGATCAATGTGCCGGGCAGGAGAAATTGCAAAAGCTGGCGGGAACTAGGGCGAAAGCACCCATTTATGTATATCCGCCCGGAAGTTACATCGTGAATACGGGGGAGATCATTACGGCAGAGATCGTGAAGAAGCTTTGCGCAGATCAGGCAGCAGGGCTTCATATCCGGGGCATTTAGAAAACAGGGGGATGAATGATGAGACAGGAGAAACGATATGAATGTATTGATATGTGATGATGAAAGACGCGATCTGCAGATGGTCCGGCTGCATGTGGAGCAATTCAGCAAGGATCAGCAGATCAATGTGAGCATTTATACGCTATGGAATCCAAAATCTTCGGCGGAGATTATGGCAATGGCGGAAAAACATGAGATGGATGTTGCATTTTTGGATATCGATATGCCACATATATCAGGCGATGTGATTGCCAGTGCGCTGACGGAAAAATATCCGTCGATCCAGATCATATTTTTTACGAACCGGTGCGAGATGGTTTATGATATGCTCAAATACAAGCCATTCCGCTTTATTCAGAAAGCGGAACCGTGGAAGATTGATACGGCATTGATGAATCTGTCGAAACAGAGGATGACGGATGGACACGTTCTGATCGAAAAAGCAAAAAATGAAGTGATGGATGCTTCGGTGGAAGAGATTATGTACATAGAGGCAGCTAAACATCAGATCATCTATCATACGGAGAATGATGCGATCATCTCGAAGGGGAGCATGGCAAAGATCGTAAAGGAGCTGTGGGAATATGGCTTTATACGCGTGCATGTCGCATATGTGGTAAACATACGATACATTAAGCAGATTGGCAAAAAGGAACTGATTCTGAGAGATGAAACTGTATTGCCGATCAGCGGAAGCTATAAGGAAGAGACGATGAAGAATTATAAGATGTTACTGGAGAGGATCAGGTATGGAGAATCTCGTTGAAATATTTGCAAATACATTGGATGCTATATTAGGTATCGTGTTTCTCACGATGATACTTGGGAAAAAGAAGAGCATGCCGAACTGGTTGTTTGTCGTTCTGGCGTTGATCGTCCCTGTGGCAAACGTTATGCTGCAGAAAGTATTTCCGGATAGTCCGGAGAATAATATTGTCTATATTTTACTTACTATATTCTTTGGCTTTGTATGCACGAATGGAAAAGTCTCAGAGAAGATCATCTATGTCGCTATCTGGAACATTCTGCTTATGGCATGTGGACTGATTTTTGCATCTGTTTACGTGTATGTCGTGCGTGGAACGAACGGTATGGAATGGGAGATGGATGCGATACAGCGGTTGCATTACATCATGGGTTCAAAGCTGAATCTGATCCTGTTTACGCTGTTAGTTATGGTGATCCTGAAGAAAACGAAGATGAAATCTGCGATGCCGGTCATGAATGCTGTCGTGTTCTTGATTAGTATTTTGATCGGTATTATTTTAGACATTATGCTGGATTATCCGTATCTTGACAAAAAGGGAAAGATTGCGATCGGCATCGCGATGGTCGGAATTCTGGCAATCAATGTATTTGTTTACGTGGCAACCTATCAATTAAATAAAAGCCAGAAGCTGCTGATGGAAAATCAGCTTCTTCGTATGTCACAGGAAGAACAGAAAGAGGGAATGGAGCGCATGATGCGTCTGCAGGAGAAGAACCGGATGCTCCGGCATGACCTGCGCCATTATTTTACGCTCTTTCAGGAAATGCTGGCGAATGGAAATGTGGAAGAAGCACAGAAATATGTGGAGGACGTCTTAAACACGAAGCTCCAGTCAGAGGGTGTCTATATGACTGGCGATGAGATCTTAGACGCCGTGCTCAATCATTGTGATGGAATCTGCCGGCAGAAACAGATCACATTTCGGACAGAGATCAGTGCACATTTGCCGGAAGGACAGATGGAGTTTGCGATTGCACTGCTGAATCTGTTGGAAAATGCGATTGAAGCAGAGGAGCTGGAGGAGGATAAACTGATCGAGCTGCAGATCTATGAGAGTGCGGGCTTACTGTTGGTAACTGTCCGGAACCGGATCAGCCAGTCGGTTATGGAGAGCAATCCGGAGCTTCGCACGCGGAAGGCGGATGCGAGTCTGCATGGACTTGGAAGAAAGAGTGTAAAGAAGCTGATCCGGGATATGGAAGGCTCTTTTTATGAGGAAGAACGAAATGGATTTTTCGTCTCGAATATAGTCGTATAACGTCGAAAAAGTAAAAAGTATGCTCAGAAAACGACCAACTTTGCCAGACGGGTTGTAAAATGTGGAAAATCAGGTATTGTAGTAGCAGGAAATGAAGTGAGGAGGAAGTCCATGGAACGTCTTGCATATGCAATCACAGATTATCTGCTGCGAAGAGATGTGATCCAGAAAGAGGACTACGATATCTATGTATATGGATACGCAGTGTTTCTTGAACAGATGTGTCAGGTGATCGGGTTTATTCTGCTTGGAATAGTCACGAAGAACCTGTTACAGACTGCATTGTTTTTGGGAACATTTTACCTGATTCGCAGTGCTTTCGGTGGGTATCATGCAGAGACGTCGCTGGTCTGTATGCTCGTCAGCTATGGTGGCTGGGGTGCGGTCATGATACTTTCAAAGTACATGGAAGCATGCCAAAAAGTACCAGTTGCGCTTTGGCTTGTGCTTGCCGCAGATTTTTGTGTATTTGCAATACTCGGTCCGGTTGCACATGCAAATAAGCCGCTGAACGCAGGGCAGAAACGGCGGAACAAACGAAACGGATTTCTCGTTTTAGGGATTGGCTCTTTGCTGGCATTTCTTTGGAGATCATGTGTGATTGTTGGCACTGTGTATATTGGAACTGTAACCTTTGTAGCAGTGTTAGCAATGATAGGAAAAAGAAAGGTAGGTACAAAGTATGAAGAAGATTGAGGAGCTCGTAGCAAAGATTGGTTATAACACTGCAAAGAAGACTGTAAATAGCGCATCTGCATGGCACAGCCATCAGGTAAAGGAGCCGGCAGCCGCACGCGCAAGCCTGCTCAAGGAAGCTTCCAAGTAAGAAGTGCGCAGAGAAGAAAGGGTAGATGTTCAGGTACATCTGCCCTTTCTTTTAGTTTGCATTTTAAAAATCGGTATGATACAATAAGGCAACTGTGTGAGATGGGAGGACACAGAACTCGAAAGGTAAGAACCTTAGCGCCTGGTCCTGGGTGGACGGAAAAACTCAGGATGACGAGGAGAAACGTGATCGAAAGATTCGGCGGATGCGTTTCCGCACAGGCTGAGTGCGTATACAGAAAAAATATGTGGGTAACTGCAAAACAAAGTTCTGTAATCAGCATGAAAGACATAGAAAATTAAAAATAGAATAGAGGTAGATATTATGTGTGGAATTATTGGTTTTACGGGGAATGAACCAGCGAAGGATATTATCCTCGGCGGCTTGGAACGACTGGAGTACCGGGGATATGACAGCGCAGGATTAGCACTTTTGTCGAACGGTCAGATTCAGGTGCGCAAACGTACCGGAAAGGTAGAGGAGTTACGGAAACTCTGCGAGGCAGAGAAAATGCCTGCTACTTGTGGAATTGGCCATACAAGATGGGCAACCCACGGTGGGGTAACGGACGTGAATGCACACCCACACCGTGTCGGAAAGGTTGTACTGATCCACAATGGTATTATCGAGAATTACCGTCAGATCGTGACAGAGTACGGACTTGCTGACCAGCTTGTATCAGAGACAGATTCTGAGGTTGTTGCAGCACTTCTGAACAAATTCTACGAGGGTGATCCGGTCAAGGCAATCAAGAAGACCGTGAGGGTACTGTCCGGTACATTTGCACTCTGCATTATGTTTCAGGATATTCCGGATACGATCTATGCAATCCGGAATGTAAGCCCGATGGTGGCAACGTCCTGTGAGAGAGGTTCGGTCATTGCTTCCGACCTGACTGCGTTGATCGAGTTCTCGAAGGAGTATTTCGTAGTGCCGGAGTATCACATTCTGATACTGAAGAAGGACGGCGTTGAGATTCAGGATCTGAAAGGAAACAAAGTGACGCCACAGATGCTGACTGTGAACTGGGATATCACAAGTGCACAGAAGGGTGGTTATCCATTCTTTATGCTCAAGGAGATCTATGAGCAGCCGGATGCGATCCGCAACACGATCACACCACGGATCAATCAGGAGCTTCCGGACTTCACGGAGGATGGCATTGATGATGAGATATTTAAGAATTGTAAGCGTATTTCAATTGTAGCCTGTGGTACAGCGATGCATGCAGGTATGGTTGGAAAGCATCTGATCGAGAAAAAGCTCCGGATTCCGGTGCATGTAGATTGCGCGTCAGAGTTCCGGTATAAAGATCCAATTATTGATGGAGATACATTGACGATCGTACTTTCCCAGTCGGGTGAGACGATTGATACATTAGAGGCGTTGAAGCTTGCGAAAAATCGGGGCTCCAAGGTGCTCTCTATCGTCAATGTAAAGGGAAGCACGATCGCAAGAGAGAGCGATTATGTATTATACACACATGCGGGTCCGGAGATTGCCGTTGCATCGACGAAGGCATACACCGTACAGGTGGCAGCGATGTATCTGATCGCATGCCGGATCGGACTGGTGAAGGGACTCATCACCGAGCATGACGCAAAGCGTTTTATGACAAAGCTTACAAATGCGTCGAATATTGTAGAGCAGACATTAAAGAGTGCGGATGATATTAAGCGTGTGGCTGATCACATCAAGTTTGCAACGGATACGTTCTATATCGGAAGAGGTCTCGATTATACGATGAGTTTAGAGGCTGCACTGAAGTTAAAGGAGATTTCTTATGTGCATGCAGAAGCATATGCGGCAGGCGAACTGAAACATGGAACGATTGCTTTGATCTCGGAGAATGTACCGGTCATCGCACTGGCAACCCAGGAGGATGTCTATGCGAAAATGATTTCGAATATCCGGGAAGTGAAAGCGAGAGGTGCGTACGTTGTACTTGTCAGCATGGATGAGGACGTGAATGATCCAAGCATCTGTGACCAGCATATCCGTCTTGCGAAGATGGATAGCGAATTTACATCCTTTGCAACAGCGGTTGTATTGCAGTTGGTTGCATATTATACGTCAGAGGCAAAGGGACTGGATGTGGATAAGCCGAGAAATCTGGCGAAATCCGTAACCGTAGAATAAGATTAAGATAGGATATGAGCTGTCAGGATACTCTGGCAGCTCCTTTAAAGTTATGAAAGATTTAACAAAAGGCTACCCGGCGAAGGTAATCATCCTGTTTGCCATACCAATGATATTTGGCAGCATATTTCAACAGTTATATAATATAGCAGACAGCAAGATCGTGAGCACCTTTGTCGGCACCGAAGCGTTTGCAGCGGTTGGTGCGACGAGTGTTGTATCAAATACACTGATCGGATTCTTAAATTCGTTGACGCTTGGGTTTGCAATCCCAATCGCGAACAGCTTCGGAGGAAAAGATTTTAAGCGGATGCGCCGCATGGTGGCAGGTACGGTGCTGCTGACTATCGCAGGGGCAGTTTTGTTGACTGTTCTGATTCTGCTTCTGATTCCGGCAATTCTGCGGCTGCTTTCGACACCGGAGGATATTATGAGTCCGGCACTTGCATATGTACGCATCATCTTATATGGCATTATTTTCGTGTCTGTTTATAACATGTGTGCCAATGTACTGCGTGCAGTCGGCGATAGCCGGACACCACTGTATTGTCTGATCATATCCGTGTTTGTAAATATCGGACTGGATCTGTTATTTGTGAATGGATTCCATATGGGAATTCAGGGTGCCGCGTGGGCAACGATTATTTCGCAGGCACTTTCGGCAGTACTCTGTCTAGGCTATATCCTGCTTAAGTTCCGGGATATCATACCGGAGAAGGATGAGTGGAAGCCGGTCGAAGGACAGTACAGTGAGCTTCTCACAACGGGACTTGCGATGGGATTCATGTCGCTTGTCGTGAACTTCGGAACGATCGTGCTACAGAGTGCGATCAACGGACTTGGAACGGCAATCGTTGCAGCGCACACGGCGGCAAGAAAGGTGTTTGATATCCTGACGGTATCGCTTTACTGCCTTGGAAATGCAATGACAACGTATGTCAGTCAGAATATGGGAGCCGGGGAACCGTCGCGTATCCGGAGGGGTATCCGCCATGCCATGGTGATGGCAACGGGGATTACAACGGTGCTTGTGATCATCTGCTTTACATTTGGCAAGGCGGTGTTTACATGGCTTGCGTCAACCGATGATGCAGCCATCGTCGATTCGGCGGTGATGTATTCAAGAATCAGTATCGTGTTTTTCTATGTGCTCGGACCACTTTTCATCCTGCGGTGCAGTCTGCAGGGGATGGGAAGGAAGGTAATTCCGGTCTGCTCGAGCGTGGTGGAGATGGCAATCAAGGTGCTTTCTGCGACGATTCTGGTGCCGAGACTTGCGTATTTTGGAGTCGCTTTGACAGAACCGGTAAGCTGGGTTTGTATGACAATCCTGCTTGCGACAGCATATTTTGCGAAGCCACCGGAACAGATGTTGCGAAAATCCGCATAGAATGGTATAATTCTAAAGATTATAATATCGTCAAAGAAGGTGAAACAGATGTCGAGACTGAAGACTCCGAAAAAACCGAAGAAAGCAAAGCCTGCGAAACCGCTTTACAGAGAACCCGTGAAGCGTATGTCACGCAAGGAGCGGAAGCTTAAGGAAAAACGAAGAAAGCAGATGAGCAAGCATATCGACCGTGCGATGGGATTTGTGGCGATTGTGCTGTGCGCTGTTTCAGCAATCTTGGACGAAAAAAATAATAAAGAAGCATAGCAAGAGGATAGAAAGAGGAAAGGAAGAGAACAGAACAATGAAGAATTTTGAAGGATTACTTGAGCAGATCAAATCATGCAGCAAGAAGAAGCTTGCCGTAGCTGTTGCACAGGATGATGCAGTCCTTGAAGCGGTAAAGGCAGCAAAGGATAAGGATATTGCAGATGCGATTCTGGTTGGTGATGCAGATAAGATCAAGGAGATCGCTGCAAGTATGGACATGAGCTTAGAGGGCTTTGAGATTATCGATGTGAAGGATCCGACAGAAGCAGCTCTGACAGCAGTCAAGCTCGTACATGATGGCGAGGCAGATATGTACATGAAGGGACTCATTGATACAAAGGGATTCCTGAAGAGCGTACTCAACAAGGAAGTTGGCCTTAGAACCGGTAAGGCTCTGTCACATGTATGTCTGTTTGAGATCGAAGGCTTCAAGAAGATGTTCTTCCTGACTGACGTTGCATTTATTCCATACCCAACATTGGAGGAGAAGGTTGATATCATCAACAATACGGTTGAGGTTGCGCATGCATGTGGTATCGAGTGTCCAAAGGTAGCTCCGCTTGCAGCCGTCGAGGTTGTAAATCCGAAGATGCCTGTTACAGTTGAGGCTGCTGAACTTACAAAGATGAATGAAGAGGGTAAGATCACAGGATGTATCGTCGATGGACCTCTTTCTATGGATCTTGCAATTGATCCGGAAGCTGCAAAGCATAAGGGAGCAACAAACCGTAAGATCGTTGGTGACGCTGATATCTTACTGTTCCCAGACATTCATGCAGGAAACATCACATACAAGACATTGGTTCACACAGCAAAGGTTAAGAACGGCTGTATCTTAACAGGTACACAGGCACCAGTTATCCTGACATCCCGTTCCGATACATTTGAGACAAAGGTAAATTCCATTGCCCTTGCAGCTATCGTTGCTGAAAACTTAAAGAAGAACAAATAAATTATAAGCATAAATAAGCAGGAGGATAATAAAATGAGTTATAAGTCATTGATCATCAATCCAGGTTCTACATCGACAAAGATTGGTGTATTCGAAGATGAGACATTGTTGTTCGAGGAGACACTGCGTCACTCCACAGAGGAGATCGCACAGTTCGATTCCATTGTTGCACAGAAGGACTTCCGTAAGGACGTTATCGCAAAGGTTTTAGCTGAGAACAATTTCGATATCAAGACACTGGATGTTGTTGTAGGTCGTGGTGGCCTGCTGAAGCCAATCCCAGGTGGTACATACACGGTTACAGATGAACTGGTGAAGGATCTGGTAGAGGCAAAGCGGGGCGAGCATGCATCAAACCTCGGAGGTATTCTGGCAAAGGATTTCGCAGACGAGCTTGGAATCCCTGCTTATATTGTAGATCCAGTTGTTGTTGATGAGTTGCAGGATGTTGCAAGACTTTCCGGACACCCGGAGCTTCCTAGAACAAGTATCTTCCATGCACTGAACCAGAAGGCAGTTGCAAAGCGTTATGCAAAGGAAGTTGGTAAGAAGTATGAGGACTTGAATCTTATCGTTGTTCATATGGGTGGCGGTGTTTCCGTTGGTGCTCATACAGGCGGTAAGGTTGTAGATGTATTCAACGCATTGGATGGCGATGGTGCATTCTCACCAGAACGTGCCGGTGGTGTTCCAAACGGCGAGCTGGTTCGTCTGTGCTACTCAGGAAAATACACAGAGAAGGAAATGATCAAGCAGCTCGTTGGTAAGGCAGGATTTAACGCATACTGCGGTTCCAACGATGCAAGAGATATCGAGGCTATGGCAAAGAATGGTGACAAGCATGCACAGCTTGTATTCGATGCATTCTTATATCAGGTATCAAAGGATATCGGAGCACAGGCAGCGGTTCTTTATGGTAAGGTTGATCAGATCATCCTGACAGGCGGTATCGCATATGGCAAGTATGCAACCGAGGAGATCACAAAGAGAGTACAGTTTATCGCACCAGTTACAGTATATGGCGGCGAGGACGAGCTTCTTGCTCTGGCACAGGGCGCACTTCGTGTATTAAATGGCGAGGAAGAAGCAAAGGTTTACTAAGAGTAGACATATATTTGGAGGGATAGAATGGACGAAAATAACACACAGCAGCCGGGAGGTTTCCCGGATACGACTGGAAATGTGAATCCACAGCAGCCGGATACGACCGGATATACGAATCCGCCACAGTCAGACATGACGGGATACGCAAATCCGCAACAGCCGGATATGACCGGATATTACGGACAGCAGCCGGGACAGCCGGACATGACGGGATACTATGGACAGCAGCCGGGACAGCCGGATATGACTGGATATTACGGACAGCAGCCGGGACAGCCGGACATGACGGGATATTATGGACAGCAGCCGATGCCGCCACAGACAGGCGGTAAGAAACCGAAGAAGCCAATGACAAAGGGCAAGCTGGGCGCATTGATCGGTGCTGGCGTTGCGATTGTTGCACTGGTTGTATGTGGCGTCATTTTCCTTCCAAAGATTTTTAAGTCAGATAAGGAAGTCGTATTAGACGCGATGGAAGAGACATTTTCTTCCTACAGCACCGGCGGAGAGAGAAATGATGTAGTCGGATTCGATGAGGTGATGAAGGCTTACAATGAGAAGGGTGGAGACAGCAGTCTCAACCTGACATTTAACTCAGGTGAAGGTGAAAATGCTTACGCAATCGGCTGGAGTCAGAATAACGCAGTGGATCAGAAAAATAAGAAGCTTTCTGCGGATGGCTCGATTACAATCGGTGGCGATGATCTCCTGTCGTATGAGGTTTTTGGCGATGAAGATACGATGACAGTCGGTATACCAGAGCTGCTTGCCGGTTATCTTGTATATCCGGCGGATGATCCGATGGGCGCACTTGCAAATTCACCAGCCGGACAGTCACTTGGGCTGGACGCATCGGCACTTGCCGGATACAGTTTAAACGCATTTGCAACTGGTTCTGATGAATCCGGTCTCACAAGTGGATATGTAAGTGCACTGGAGACAATCTGGGATGCTGCGGAATTCAAGAAGCAGGGAAGTGCCAAGATCACGGTCAATGGCGAGAATGTAACAGCCAAGGAATATTATGTGACATGGGCCAAGGAAGATCTGCAGGATGCATGTGTATCCGCAATCGACGGTTTGACAGAAATGGTAACAGGCTCGCAGGATACACTTGATCAGCTTGGGATGAGTGCAGATGATTATGAGTATTACATGGATCAGTTGAAAGCGGCTGTGCCAAGTGTCATTAAGCATGATCTGTGCGTGAAAGTATATGTGAAGGGCAAGAGAGCCGTTAAGATCACATGCAGCGATAAGATCAACATCTTGAATATGGTGAAGATTGATTATGATTTCTGGCTGGATGCCGGTAAGGATGATCTGTCAGGAAACTTAAGCTTTGATGTGTCAGGCACTTCCGTTGGTGTGAAGTTCGAGGCACATGATATCAGCGGAAATACATATGGAAATGTAAAGGCATTTGCCGGTGACAAAGAAATTGGATTGGATTTCACAAAGGATGTTGTAGAGTCCGGTGATACAGTTACGACAACGGTAAAGATTTCCGCTTCTTCGTACCTGTCTGTTGACTGGGAGAAGACATTTAACAAGACAGACAATACATTTGAAAATACCATCAATGCCAATATCGTAGGCGCAGATACTTATGTATTTAATTACAAGGGCGCTTACAAAGACATCAACAAGGGTGTCGGCTATACCGTGGCAATCGATTCGTTCGAACTGAAGTCAGCCAACCAGACACTCTGCAATGGAAGTATTGATACAACGATCGATACATCGAAGATTTCTGTACAGCAGATGGATGCAGGCAAAAAGGTATATGATCTTGCAACCATGACAGAAGACGATCTGCAGACATTGGGTGAAGAAAGCCAGCAGCTGATGGATGCATGGGTAGAGCGATTATCTGATAACACAGCATTTGTAAATCTGATGGACGCATTGAACAGTCTGTTTGGAACAAATTCCGATCTGCTTGATCAGGTGGAAGAGGATATTGACGAAGACACAGCTACTTATAGCGATGCAGATTTCAGCGACGATAATACAGATGAAATCACCCTTGATGACGCATCGGTTATGACCTCTGATGGAAGTGCAAAATACAAGATCAAGGGATGTATCGACGGATTTAGTTTCGGGTATGCGAATGGGTATAACGTTATGTTTGAGACAGAACAGGTATCTACAATGCAGTATGGGTTAAATACAGCAGAATCTGCATCCGACGCATTGGATTCTGTCTATTATGATATGTCCAATATCAGCAGCTACGAAATTCTGGATACACAGTTAAATCAGACAGCGAAGGTAGAAGACAAGGATGTGCTTTATAACGTACAGACTTACGATGCATTTCAGATGAAATGTATGAATGTCACAGCCGTGATCGAAGTAGAACCGGGTGTGTTCCTGAATATGCAGGCAGATATTTATCTGGATAATGATGACTATACTGTGGAGCAGCTGCTGCAGGCACTGGAATCCAAGTACTATGAGAAGATACAGTAAAAATAGAGGAAAATTATATGATTCGTTATTGTAAGATCAAACATTGTATCATCGGCTTTGACCGGCCGAAGATCTGTGTGCCGCTGGTCGGACGGACGGCGGAGGAGATCATAGCGCAGGCGGATCAGATAAGACAGTCAAAGAGAAGCTCTGCCATTGATATGGTGGAGCTTCGTGGCGATTATCTGGATATTTTGCCGGACTATGAACAATTGGATAGCTTGCTTGCGAAGGTAGCAGAGCTTCTGCCTGAGAAGGTGCTGCTGTTTACGATCCGGAGTGAGGCGGAGGGTGGCGAGAAGCTTGCTTTTACCGCGCCGACGATCTATGAGATCAACCAACATGTGATCGGACAGGCAGTTGCAGATATGGTGGATGTCGAACTGTTTTCAGGAGCGGAGCAGGCGAAGAACCTGATTGGGCTTGCAAAGGAAAAAGGGGTAAAGATTATCATGTCGAATCATGATTTCCAGACTACGCCGGATGCATCGACGATTGTGAACCGGCTGCGCAGTATGCAGGATCTGGGGGCAGATGTTGCAAAGATCGCGGTAATGCCGAAGAATAAAATGCATGTGGTCAATCTGCTTGCAGCAACTGCAATGATGCAGGAGGCATATGCAGAAGTGCCGATTGTCACAATGTCTATGGGGAAGATGGGGGCAATCAGCCGGATCAGCGGACAGGTATTTGGAAGCACGATTACATTTGCAAGCTTTGCAGAGGCGTCTGCACCGGGACAGATTCCGGTTGAGAAGATGGACGAAGCGCTTACACTGATAGAAAAATATTGTAACTAGAAGAGGAAAAAGCAGAAAGACAGAAGGAGGTTTTTCTGCTTTTATTTTATGAGGGGAAACTAGATTGAGGGAGAGAAAAATTGTCCTGTTTGTCATGGGGAATGAACAGATATGGGACAGAAGTCGTATGATCGCAGACCAGCTATCACTGGAATATTCCGTAAAGATTGTCAGAAATTATATAACTGCCTACAAGATAATCGTCGAGCATCAGGTTGATGTTATTGTGTGTGGACCGACGGAGGAACGGTTTCATCAGAACATGGCGGACGCATACCGGTTTATGGAGTCGGTGCGCAGATTAAAGCGTTATCGAAAGACGCCGATGATATTGATCTCCGATGTGGAAGATCCAAGCAGTTATTGTGATCAGGAGCTTCGCTGCTTTGAAGTTATTGACACACTTGCGATCGAAGAGCGGTTGTGTGCGACACTTGGACAGGCATTGCAGGAGGGCGGGTATCCAAGGGCAGGTATACACTCGTCCGCGCGGCGGGACAAGCTGGAAGCGCGAATGCTGTACATCCAAAATCAGAATGTACTCTATCCCATCCAATGTGCACAGGTTAGTCACATACAGGCAATCAACCGCACGATGGAGGTGTGCCTGCACAGCGGAGGGAGATATCCTGTGCGCTACATTACTCTGCAGCAGCTTCTGGAGGTTGCGGATGTATGGTATTTTCTGCAGTGCTCGCGAAGCGGGATCATCAATGCGAATTATGTGCAGGCAATCGACTATACGAATCGGATCATCACGATGCGGAACTCCGAACAGATTGCAATCGGTTCCACCTACGTGCGGTCCCTGCATGAACAGTTTCCGACTGTGCAGGAAATGTGGATGCGCAAGCAGAAGCGCAGATTTTGTCAGAATGAATGACAGAAATAAAAATACCGGACATGGGAAAACATCTCCTTGTCCGGTGTTTGTGTAAAGTCCTGAGTGGATCATTATTCCATTGGGTATTTGATCTGCCAGGTCTTTCTTAAAGAATCGCAGATCTGCATGATACGAAGTGTTTCGGAATGAGGCATCTCCGGGCATTCGATCTGGCCAACGATGATCGCGTCTCTGGCTGCGATAAACTCAAATTCATAACCGGTTGTCTGTTTGTCCGGCTTCTTTGTCTCAAGCACGAGCTTGTGATCTGCATTGTAAATACGGAATGTTTCCGGGCAGTTGATGTTGTCAATCTCGATATAGCCACGGTCACCATAGATTTTGGCGTTGTTATCCGGCTGGTACATCAACGTCACGAATGCATTTGCACATCTGCCGCCCTTGTAAGTGATCTGCAGCACTTCCTGTGCATCAACGCCGGTATCCAGCTTTGCACAGGTAGAAGCAATCATTGGGGCTTCTGAACCATAAAGCATGGAAACAAGGTTCAATGGGTATACACCGAGGTCAAGCAGCGCGCCACCGGCAAGCTCCGGCTTTGTCAGGCGTTCTTTTCTTAAAAGGGAATAACCGAGGGAACAGGTAATGTTGTTCACGCGGCCGATCGCACCCTTCTGGATGTATTCTGCCATCAGGCGGTACATCGGCATGAAACGGATCCACATTGCCTCGCCACAGAACAGGTTCTTCTCTTTTGCAAGGTTCAGAACCTCTTCGGCTGTAGCTGCGTTATAAGAAAATGCTTTCTCAACAAGCACTGGTTTTCCGGCATTCAGACAAAGCTTTGCGTGCTCTGCATGATGGGAATGCGGGGTCGCAATGTAGATGAGCTCGACATCCGGATCAGCCACCAGTTCCTCATAAGAGCCATAAAATTTGGTGACGCCGTGTTCTTTGGCGAATGCTTCTGCTTTGCTGATGTCGCGGGAAGCGATTGCGTATGCTTCGAACGCATCCAAATCTCTGAGTGTATCTGCAATCACGCCGGCGATTTTCCCGGCACCCATAATTCCGACTTTAAAATTAATCATATAAAACTCCTTCCGTGTCAGCGGTATGACTCCATAACTATTTTTGATTATACCAAAATATAATGATTTTTTGAATAGCTTTTTCGAATATAAATTGGATCTTCAGTCGGGTAAATGTTTATTTACCTAAAATTAACAGAATAATGATTTTTTATTTTACACATGTCCATTATGATGTATGCGTTGGGAAGATCTGATGGAGGAAAAAGTCGATATGAAGGCAGAAAAAATAAAACGATATTCAATAAGAACGGTCAAGATTATCATTTGCATATGTCTGGTGCTGATTGCAGTGTTTCCGCTTTACTGGCTGATTGCCATGGCGATACGGCCCATGTCGGAGATGACGGGAAAAATCTCGCTGATTCCGCAGACACTGACAAGCGAGCAGTTTAAGGCATTGTTTCAGGATGGCAGTTTTTTAAGGGCAATAAAAAACAGCCTTTTTACAACACTGATATCCATGGTGATATCACTTGCCGTAGGCTTGTGTGCTTCTTATATCATCTCAAGAAACCGGTATCGGCTAAAAATGAAAAAGCCGCTTACCCTGTGGGTATTGATTGTGCGGATTCTGCCACCGGTTGCATTTACGATTCCTTTGTATATTATGTTCAACCGGTTTGGAATTTTAAATACAAGGATCCCTGCTGTACTTGCATGTATCCTGATCAATATTCCGCTTATCATCTGGTTCATGGTCAGTTTTTTTGAAGATCTACCGGAGGAAATAGAGGAGAGTGCCATGATGGATGGCACAAACGAATGGCAGATGTTTACGAAGATTGTTTTGCCGCTTGTACTTCCGGGCATCGCAGCAGTTTCCATGTTGTCATTTATGTATGCATGGAACGAATATACATACAGCGTCATATTTGTTCAGTCACCGCAGAATTATACTGTTCCATTAACACTTGCCACATTGAATTCCGATGATTCTCTCACAAATTTCGGACTGGTGGCAGCTGGTGGAGTCATCTCGGTGATACCTGTAACCCTGTTTGTCATCTTTGCACAGAACTACCTGATAACCGGTTTATCAAGCGGTGCTGTCAAAGAGTAACAATATATATTTCTTATACGAAGAAACGGAGGAAAGAAACGAAATGAAAAAGCGATTTTTAGCATTGGCATTGTCCTTTGCAATGATGGGATCTGTGCTGGCAGGTTGTGGCAGTAGCCAGACATCCGAGGAGACGACAACAACAGAAGCTGCAACGACGACAGAGGCGGCAGCGGATACAACCGAGGCAACAGCCGCAGATGCACAGACAGTTACAGATGGAAATGGAGAGACTTTGACACTGGTACTTCGTTCCGGTACATACAGTGACGTCATCAAGCAGTGCCTGCCGGATTTTGAGCAGAGCCATAACGTAAAGTGTGAGGTGCTTGAACTGGAAGAGGATGATCTTCATTCCAAAATTGCGTTGGATTCTTTAAATAGCGATGGTGCATATGACCTTTGTATGGTAGACGGCTCATGGATGGCAGAGTTTACATCCGGCGGTGTGCTTGCAAACCTGTCAGAGATGGGTTATAGCTTTGATGATGATATTATTCCGGCAACGACAGCAGTCAGCTATTACAATGATGATATCTATCTTGCACCATATTACGGAAATGTAACTGTCCTGCTTTACAACAAGCAGAATGTAGAAGATGCCGGATATAAGGCAGAGGATATGCAGTCACTCGATGACCTGCTCGCAGTCAGCAAGAAGGCACAGGAAAATGGTAAGAAGGGTTTTATCTATCGTGGAGACAGCGCAAACAATATTGTTGTTGATTTTCTTCCAATCCTGCTTTCCTGCGGTGGATGGGTAATCGATGATAACAACAAGCCGACGGTTGATACAGAGGAGTTCCGTACTGCTTTGGATTATTACATGCAGTTAGTTGCAACTGGTGACGCAGAGGTAAAGGATGACCTGATCGCATCCATCGACAACGGTTCCGGAACCGCAGCTATCGGCTGGCCTGGCTGGTATAATCCAACGGATGATTCAACCGGTGCATATATGGCACTAAGCGGAAAGCAGACCGCAGACAGTGAGGCAAATAATGCTAATGTATATGGTATTTGGACACTTGGTGTTACCGCAAACAGCACGCATAAAGAGCTTACAC
Source organism: Lachnospiraceae bacterium UBA5902 (assembly GCA_002431865.1). GTDB lineage: Bacteria > Bacillota > Clostridia > Lachnospirales > Lachnospiraceae > Coprococcus_C. The sequence continues at coordinate 27,678 of DJEI01000067.1, read as the reverse complement.
TTGAGCTTCTGGAGTATCTGATGGACAAGGATGTACAGCTTAGTACCGTGGATAACGGAGGCGTTCCATGTCGCTACTCCAGCCTTCAGAATAAGGATGTACTTGCAAAATATCCACATTACGAAGTCGTATGCCAGGCACTGGAAAGTGGAAAATATCGTCCTTTGATTGAGCAGTGGACAGACTTCTATACAATCCTCGGAGCTGAGATGGATAACATCTTAAATGGAGTAAAGACGGTAGACGAAGGACTTGCAGATGCACAGTCACAGCTGGATGCATTGATGGAGTAACAGATCATGAACAAACAGTTCGCAAGAAAAACATTTGCAGTGGGGATGTTAATCCCCGCTGTAATCTTTTTAGCAGTGACAACGATCTATCCGATGGTGTTCACTGCATATTATGGCTTTACAGATTTCTCTCTGCTCAAAAAAGAGGTACATTTTGTCGGTTGGGAGAATTATAAAAGTCTGTTAAAAAATGGATATTTTCAAAAGGCAATCTGGAATACAGTAAAATTCACACTCATATCAACTCTGTTGGAAATGGTGTTTGGATTGCTGCTTGCCGTATTTGTGAAAAGCCTGAAATTTGGGCAGAAGGTGATGAGGACATTGTTATTGCTTCCATATCTGCTTCCGACCGTTACAGTGGCGCTGGCATTTCGTATGATGCTCTCCAATAATTACGGTATCGTAAATACATGGCTGACGGCACTGCATCTGCCGGTATATAACTGGTTTTCCGATATACATACTGCTTTTTCGATGCTTGTCGCAATCGACGTATGGCAGAATACGCCATTTGTATTTCTGCTTCTCTATGCAAGTCTGCAGGGAATCTCGGAATCGCAGTACGAGGCGGCGCGGATGGATGGAGCCGGTGCCTGGAAGCAGCTGACACGGATCACGATTCCGAATATTAAAAACGGACTCCTGCTATGTGCCCTGCTTCGGACGATTGATGGCTTCCGTTTGTTCGAGAAGGTCAATCTGCTTACGGGAGGCGGTCCGGCAAACAGCACGACTACGATCACGCAGTATCTGTACTCGTATGGTATCAAGAGTTTGAAGTTTGGACTCGGCAGCGCCGGAACGATCGTTATGACTGTGTTGGTTATGCTGCTTTCTATCGTATATATCCGGAAGTCAATGAAGTGATTTTATCAGGTGAGGCGAAACATGGCAGAGCTTATTTTTTTGAATGTTGGATACGGTGAGGCAATCCTGCTTCGACAGGGAGAACATACGGCAATTATAGATGGCGGCAGCGGGATTCCGGAGGAATACACACGCACAGACAGTGGACGTATGGAGCTTGCGGAATATCTGAGACATGAAAATATACGCAGGATTGATGTGTGTGTGCTGACACATATTCATGAGGATCATATCGGAGGTCTGCAACAGGCACTTGCACTTGTAGAAGTAGGGATGTTCGTGCAGACATTGCCGGTTAATTTTTATAAAGAACTTGCACAGCTTGATGTATCGAAGCTGCAGACAGAGGATGCAAAGCTTCTAGTGGATGCGATTCACATATACAGACATTTGTGTGAGACATATTCGCAGGTACTCCGGCAGGCATCATGTGGGGAAAACTTAACCCTCGTCCCCGGTGTTTCATGCCGGTTCCTTGGACCGGAGCCACAGCAGGTAAAGGAACTGCTTCAAGATCTCCGGGATATAGATACGGAGCAGGCATTGCTTGCTCTAAATAAAAAGATGAACAGTTACAGTCTGATTGTAAGGCTTAACTGTGACGGTGTGCGTGTGCTTCTGCCGGGTGATGCAGATGCACAGGTACTTTCACGATATAATTCGGACGAACTGCAGGCAGACGTGTTTAAGGTCGGTCATCACGGACAGCGTGACGGATTGACAGAAATGCTTTTGAGACGGATTGCACCGCGACTGGTGGTATGCTGTGCTTCATCAGATAAAAAGTATAACAGTGCGGATGAAACAGTAACGGACATGGTAATACGAAGTGGTGCACAAATGCTTTTTTCGGACAGTCCGAAGGTGAAAGGGATGGAGATCCCGAAGCATACGACACTTACGATAGAGCTTGGAACTGCAATGGCGGTGCATTACGGAGAGGAGTTGTCATAGATGGAAAATAAAGTTGTTGCAGATAAGATATACGATACATTGATCATAGGACCGGTTTCCCGGGATATCAATATCGACTGTGAGGGGAATGAGCAGCGGGAGCTCGGCGGTGCGGTGATCGCATCCGGATATGCGGCAGCATGCATGAACCGGCAGGTGGCAGTTTTTACGAAATGCAACAAGGCGGATGCAGATCCAATGGCAGCGTTTCAGGGCTGCAAGGCGGATGTCTATGTGCGTCCGTCAGAAAAAACGTGCTCGATCCAAAATGTATATCACACGCCGGACAAGGAACGGAGAACGTGTACCTCGCTTGGTGTATGCGATGCATTTACCTTTGATGAAATCTCAGATATTCATACGCGGTTGTATCATTTTGCAGGACTTGTATATGGCGATTTTTCAGGTACAATGTTCCGGCAGGCGGCAGAGCGTGGAAAGGTAGCCGTGGATGTACAGTGTCTGCTCCGCCATGTGCAGCCGGACGGAAGCATGGAGTATGCAGACTGGAGGGAAAAACGCGAGTATCTGCCGTATGTGGATTATCTGAAGACAGATGCGGCTGAGGCACAGATCCTGACCGGAACAGACGACCGGAGACAGGCAGCGAAGCAATTATTTGCATGGGGTGCACGGGAGATTATGATTTCTCATCATACGGAAATATTGATCTATGATGGGCAGGAATATTATACCTGTCCGATCCGATCCAGAAATCTGTCCGGTAGAACCGGACGAGGAGATACGGTGATTTCTGCATATTTGATGAAGCGGCAGACATGTGGGATTGCGGAGGCGTTACAGTTTGCAACCGCTCTGGTCTCACTCAAGATGGAGACACCGGGACCATTTCGCGGCAGCGAGCAGGATGTAGAAAATTATATAGACGAATTTTATCGGTAAGAACTGTTTGCAATGTTATACGGCCGAATGCAAGCCATTTGTTGACATTTCAGCAGTACATAGGTTATACTAAAAACTTGGGTGGATGTACCTATCTGCCCAAGTTTTTATGCTGTATTGATGTATAAAACTCCATCCCATCTCGCGGGAATGAAAAGGAATATTATAAGAAAGGAAATATAGAAGTATGTACAAAAAGGTTTCTACAAAGCTGGACTTCACCAGCCGGGAAGAAAAAGTACTCAAGTTCTGGAAAGAGAACAAGATCTTTGAGAAGAGTATTGAAGAGAAAAAGGATCTGCCGACATATACATTTTATGACGGCCCTCCAACTGCAAATGGCAAGCCACATATCGGACATGTGCTGACACGTGTTATCAAGGATATGATTCCACGTTATCAGACAATGAAGGGGCATAAGATCATTCGTAAGGCTGGATGGGATACACACGGCCTTCCGGTTGAACTGGAGATCGAGAAGGAGCTTGGCATCGATGGCAAGGAGCAGATCGAGGCATATGGTCTGGATCCGTTTATCCGCAAATGTAAAGAGTCTGTATGGAAATACAAAGGTATGTGGGAGGAGTTCTCCAACAAGGTAGGATTCTGGGCAGATATGGATCATCCATATGTCACATATCACAATACATTTATCGAGTCCGAGTGGTGGGCTTTGAAGAAGATCTGGGATGACGGACTTCTGTATAAGGGATTTAAGATCGTTCCTTACTGTCCACGTTGTGGAACCCCGCTTTCTTCACACGAGGTTGCACAGGGCTATAAGACAGTGAAAGAGCGTTCTGCAGTGGTACGTTTCAAGGTGATCGGTGAGGATGCATATTTCCTTGCATGGACAACAACCCCTTGGACACTTCCAAGCAACGTGGCACTCTGTGTGAACCCGGATGAGAACTACTGCAAGGTAAAGGCTGCGGATGGCTACACTTATTATATGGCAAAGGCACTGCTTGACAAGGTACTTGGCGGTATGGCTGAGAAGCTTGTGAAGGAAGAGAAGATTGCAGAGGGAACACCTGCATATGAAATCCTCGAGACTTACAAGGGTAAAGAGTTAGAGGGCAAGGAATACGAGCCACTCTTCGAGTGTACAAAGGAGTATGTGGCTAAGCTTCCACAGAAGGGATTTTACATTACCTGTGATTCTTATGTAACAATGTCCGATGGTACCGGTATCGTTCATATCGCACCGGCATTTGGTGAGGACGATGCAAATGTCGGAAGAAAATACGACCTTCCATTCGTACAGTTTGTCGATGGCAAGGGTGATATGACAAAGGAGACACCTTACGCCGGACTGTTCGTAAAGGATGCAGATAAGCCGGTACTGGTGGATCTGGAGAAGGCAGGACTGCTGTTCGACGCTCCGAAGTTCGAGCATGAGTATCCACACTGCTGGAGATGCGATACACCGCTTATTTACTATGCAAGGGATACATGGTTCATCAAGATGTCCGCAGTGAAGGACAGACTGGTGAAGAATAATAACACTGTAAACTGGATTCCGGAAGGTATCGGTAAGGGACGTTTCGGCGCATGGCTGGAAAATGTTCAGGATTGGGGATTATCCCGTAACCGTTACTGGGGAACTCCGCTGAATATATGGGAGTGTTCTTGCGGCAAGCGTCACGCAATCGGTTCGATCGAGGAACTCAAGTCGATGAGCAAGAACTGCCCGGATGATATCGAGCTTCACCGTCCATACATTGATGCGGTAACGATCACATGTCCGGATTGTGGCGGCGAGATGAAGCGTGTGCCAGAGGTTATCGACTGCTGGTTTGATTCCGGTGCGATGCCGTTTGCACAGTGGCATTATCCGTTTGAGAATCAGGAAATCTTCAAGGAAAACTTCCCGGCTGATTTCATCAGTGAGGCAGTTGACCAGACAAGAGGATGGTTCTATTCTCTGATGGCAATCTCAACATTGCTGTTTGACAAGGCACCTTACAAGAACGTTATCGTGCTTGGCCACGTACAGGATAAGGACGGACAGAAGATGAGTAAGTCCAAGGGTAACGCAGTTGATCCGATGGAGGCACTCAACAAGTATGGCGCAGATGCAATCCGCTGGTACTTCTACAGCAACTCAGCACCTTGGCTTCCAAACCGCTTCCATGAGGATGCAGTGGTCGAAGGTCAGAGAAAGTTCATGGGTACACTCTGGAACACTTATGCATTCTATGTACTGTATGCAAATATTGATGAGTTTGATCCAACGAAGTATACATTGGAGTATGACAAGCTTTCCGTGATGGATAAGTGGTTGCTGTCAAAGCTCAATTCTATGGTGAAGTCCGTAGATGATAACCTTGGCAATTACCGTATTCCGGAGGCAACCAAGGCACTCGCCGAGTTTGTCGATGATATGAGTAACTGGTATGTCAGACGTTGCCGTGAGCGTTACTGGGCAAAGGATATGCCACAGGATAAGATCAACGCGTACATGACACTGTATACGGCACTTGTGACACTCTGCAAGGCTGCAGCACCGATGATTCCGTTCCTGACAGAGGATATCTACCAGAACTTAGTCCGCAGCGTAGACAAGAATGCACCGGAATCTATCCATCTGTGTGACTTCCCGCAGGTGAATGAGTCTATGATCGATCCGGAGCTTGAAGCAAGCATGGATGAAGTACTGAAGGTCGTTGTATTTGGACGTGCCGCAAGAAATACTGCGAATATCAAGTCCCGCCAGCCGATTGCAAACATGTACATCAAGGCTGCCAAGACACTGGATGATTATTTCGTAGATATTCTGCGCGACGAGCTGAATGTGAAGAATGTAGAGTTCAAGGAAGACCTGTCTGCATTTACTGCATATTCATTCAAGCCACAGCTTCGTACAGTCGGACCAAAGTATGGCAAGCATCTGAACGCAATCAAGGAATACCTTGCAAATGTAGATGGTAACAAAGCGATGAGCGAGCTCAAGGCAAACGGCGTGATCAAGTTCACAGCAGATGATACAGAGATCGCACTGGCAGAGGAAGATCTGCTGATCGATGTAGCGAAGATGGACGGCTATGTGACAGAGGGAGATAACTATGTAACAGTTGTTATCGACACAACCCTGACACCGGAGCTGATCGAGGAAGGCTATGTGCGTGAGGTGATCTCCAAGATCCAGACAATGCGTAAGGATTCTGACTTCCAGGTAACAGACCGCATCAAGGTCTATGTAACTGGCAATGCGAAGATCGCAGACGTTATGGAGAAGAACGCAGATGAGATCAAGCGTGTTGTACTTGGCGATGCATTTGTGATGGATGCAACCTGCGACAACTCAAAAGAGTGGAACATCAACGGCGAGAAGGTTACGATCGGCGTGGAAGTAAGTAAATAATAAGTGAAGAACTAGAACTATTAGACAGCTATGGGATGATATACTATCTCATAGCTGTTTTTAAAATCAAAAGAAAAAGGGAGAATTGTGATGACAGTTGTAGTGTGTGACGATGATAAAGGAATGCTTCAGGAGGTGGAAGCGTTCTGTAATATGCTTCCGTATAGGGAACTACGATGCTGTACATATGAGGAACCAATGGCATTGCTTTCGGATATCGAAGAGGGGAAACTAAAAGCGGATGCATATATTCTTGATATTGATATGCCGGAATTAAGTGGTATTGAAATTAAGAACAAATTAATAGAAAAGGGAAATCTGAAATCAGTTATCTTTCTGACTAACCATATGGAAATGATGCAGGATGCATTTGGAAGAAATGTAGTAGCCTTTCTTGCCAAAAATAATTGGAAGGAACGATTGAGACAGGAACTGGATCGGGTATACACAGAGTGTAATACATGTATTTCGTTAGATGTCGAAGGGAAAACAGTGGAGCTACAGGTTCGGGATATCATATCAATCAATGCGGCTGATTATTACAGTCGGGTTTTGCGCAGTGGAAAGCCGGGGGACGGATGGTTAGTAAAAAAGACATTAAAGGCATGGGAGACAGAGCTTCCGGGGGAGGTCATGTACCGGATATCAAGGCATGCGATTTTGAATATGGAGAATATAGAGCGTTATGAGGGACGCACGATAACTATGGTAAATGGGGACGTTTATACTATCCCTAAGGGCAGAGTTAAAAAATTCCGGGAGGTATATTTTACATATATGAAGAGGTATGGGAGGATTTTATGATAGCGGTGATCGAGTATTACATGATAAGAATCATAAAATTATTGAAGATATGGCTTATATGTAAGGGAATATTTGGATTAAAGCCGGAAAAGAAACGGTGGAAGTATATTTTTTCCGGTATTATCATTCTGGGTGTCGTATTAATAGAAGTTGTATTCGCCAAACAAAAGATAACGATCTTGAATCTGCTGGCGGGACTGGTTGTATTAGTGATGATTTTTGATGAAAAAGTACTCCAATCTGTGAAAGCAGATGTGGTGGCATATTTTCTCGTGGAAGCAGTGGAGAGCCTGATATATACCGTAATTATTTATGTCGGTGGGTTCCATATGGATGAGATTATGGGTTTTTCTCACAAACTGTCTGATATTCTCTGCAGTCTGCCGGGCTTAGGGGTCTGGGTGCTGGCAGCATGGATTTGCACGCGAAAGGAGAGTTATTTTAATCTGGAAAGCCGGCAATATCCGATTATGCTGGTGTTGGTGATAGTCGCAACGCTTCAAATTTCAATGGTAACTTATTTCGTGGCAGGAGGTGGATATGAAGACACACATACAGTGCAATCTATGATCCTGCTGTTAATGTTTATATCTTCTATTTGCGTAATATATGTATTTATGTATCTGACAAAGCTGCTTTCCGCTGACAATGTACAGAGACAGGCGATTCAGGCTTATAAAAAGCAACAGGAAGTGAGTCAGAAATACTATATAGATTTATATGAGAAGCAGGAATTAGACAGGGAAAAGCAACATGATCTGAAACATTTTCTCACATATCTGCGTACGCGTATTAAAAATGGGGACTATGCAGACGCAGAGGCGATGCTTGATGAGATGACACAGACGGTTTATTGCTCAGAAGGTCCTCTGATATATTCCCGGAATAAGGTCGTAGATGCAGTGATCTATGGTGTGCTTGGAGATGCGGTAAAACATGAAAAGATACATTTCTCTTATCAGGGTATTTTGCCGCAAAGTCTTCATATTGCAGATATGGATTTGTGTACAGTATTATCTAATGCGTTATCCAATGCATTGGAAGCGGCATTGCAATGCAATAAAACTGGGGACATCTCTATGCAGGCAAGTTGCAAGGGGAGTCTGGTGCTGTTTCAGATAGAGAATACGATGTCCGAAGAAAATGCTCAGATTCATGCAGGAAAGACAGGCAAAGGAGAGGGACATGGGTACGGTATTCGCAGTATGCAGAGAATTGTGAATCGTTATCATGGAGAATTATCGTATGAGATAGAGCCGTATAAGTGTAGATTAAATATCATATTTTGCATTGCCCTTTAATCAAAAGTTCGCTTCACTGAAAAAAAGTCCGTTTCACTGACTGATTGTTGAATTATTTGCAGGTGATTTGTACACTGAGATAGATATTGGATGAATATCGAGTAACAAAAGAGAGGGGGGACAAAAATGCGTGAGTTTGATATCTGGGAATGGTTAAAAAAATTGCTACAAGGGAAATAGAAAATGATTAAGAAAGGGATGATGAGTGATATGAAGCATTTAAGAAAAAATATTATTGTTGCATTTATACTTGGATTTGGATTATTTATCAATATGAGTGTAAATTTAGTGAAAGCTGCAGGAACTCCACAAATATCAATTTATCAGTATACGAAGGATAATAGAATGATGGCACATGGAACAGTTAAAAATAATACTAGTGTTAAAAGATATGTAAGTAATAAATTGGAGGCCTATAGTAGGAATACAAATGAGTTTTTGGCACGGGACACATGCGGTGTTGTTTGTGGACCAAATGTTCAATGTAGTACAGAATTGGATTTTTCAGAATTTAACTATTATAAATGTACAGGTATTTTATATAAGTCATCCGCTACACAATCAGGGGTTGCATATTATAATACAGATACTCAATGGAAAGAATGATTAGAATAAAATATGCAATAAGAAATTATATATTGATGTGGAAGCAGCGATTATTTAAAAGTGTGGTCGCAGAGCTGTTTTTGGTAATATGTTTTGCGACCATTCTATTTTCATGTGGGATTTATGATAATTATTTAAAGACAATCAAAGAACTAAATGCAAGTCAAGAGGAAAAAAGTCTGTTTATTCATCTGGAGAATTCAGAGGTTACGATTATGGACTTGAAGGGCTTTTTTTCAGAACTCCCAGATGAACTAATCAGCAATTCTCAAGGGATGGCGAGTATGGTATTGATAAATGGCAATTGGGTTAATATTCAATATCGATATGAAAATCAGTATTTTGCGTATCCTGATACTGCTTTTGAAAATTTAATTGGAAATAATTGGTTGATATCTGGACGATTATATACAGATGAAGAATTAATAAATGGCGCAAAGGTTGCGGTGGTGCCATATGGATTGGAAGATGCAAAGCAAGGTGTGGCTTGCGGGGATAATATCATGATAAATGGAATTCCTTATGAGATAATTGGAGTAGTAGATAGTTCAGTTTCTGTTATAGTCCCTATTACGGCATTGCCAGATACGAGTAAGGTAAAAGATATTATTATTGGATATCCATATCGTATAACAAAAAGCATGTATGATTCAGTTGTACAATGTATGAATCAGCACTTTCATTCAGCATCTATCAACGAGATGAATTTTAGTGCGGCAGAAGAACAGCGACAATATCAACGAATTATGCGGCTACAGGTATTGTTAGTGATTTTTTCGGGAATAAGTGTATTGATTTTATTTGCAGTGCATATACGAGAAAATGAGATAAAATTTGCCGCTTTTAATTTTTGTGGCGCAAGCAGAATGGACGCTTTTCGTATTTATGTGTTGCATTGGTGGGGGATTTTGATACCTTCTATCGTTATTGCAATTGCATTGTTTCATTGTAGTACAAGGGGATGGATGGGAAGATTATATCCATATTTGAGGGATTATGCTTGTGTACGTACATATATCCTATATGTGGTCGTAATCCTTTGCTTTTTGTTACTTGGTTTATCTCTTGTGGAGGGATATTATACTATAAAAAAGAAAAAATGTTGAAAACGAAATATATAATAAGAAATTTAAAAAAGAACAGTATATTGCATATGGTGATGGTATTTCAAATGACATTCCTCTTTTGTTTAGTGTTTTTTGGAGTGTATGTTATTTATTCCAAGTATAGATTTTATTCCTCTTTTGTTTTGGATTTTAAAGAATCAGGTATGCAGGTAGAATTCGAAAATGTAACAGACAAGGGGGCTCCAATACTACAGTCTGAGAGGCTCAAAGAATTATTATCAGGGGTAGAGAAAATTTCATCAACATATCGTTTATGGGCAACATGTGAAAATCAAGATGTAAATGCTTTTGCTTATGATGAGGATATAATTCGGGCGTTTACACCTGAGATTGCGTCTGGAACATGGCTATCAAAAGCAAAAAAAGCGGAATATATTCCTGTTGTTGTATCCCATAATCAATATGGGTGGAACGCCGGAGATATTCTTGAATTGCAGGCAGAGCAGTTAGAGGAAGGTGTAGATAGCTACAAGTTAAAGATAGTAGGTGTTTTAGAGGAAAATACCTCTGTATTTATGAAATCACCAAATTCTTATGAAAATAATTTTTATGATTTGTTTTGGACCTATAATGATTCTTATGAGCAAAAACCATTATTGCTGTTTCGTGAAGAAGATATAAGGGATACAGATATTTTTTATATCATGAGTGGAACAATGATGATTAACATGAAGGATAAAGAGCTGCTTTATCAACAGAATTTGCAGAAATTGTATGAGATTGGAGAAATCTCTCATGTTACAAACTATACATCGCTTTATAAGGAAAGCAAGAAGGTAATCTGGAGAGATGTGAAAGTTTACGTACCAATTATTATAATGCTTGGAGTGATTGCGTTTATTTCTGTGACATATATCACGGAGCTTTGCGTTAATTCCTATATGCCAGAGTATATAGTCTTTTTTCAAAATGGAATGTCTGTAAAGCAAGGTCGATTTATTGCAACAATGTCACAACTGATAACTATGTTATCTGCATATTGCATTAGTATTGGAATAGCTACAGTTTACATGTATAAGTTAAAAATTCATACAAGCAGATATTTATTATTTGGAAGCGTGATAAATATTGGATTCATAATAATAGCTGGTGTTTTGGCGTACATGAAGGTTGTGTGGCTTTGTAATAAAAAAAGTTTGAGTGCATTGATTAGGCGGGATCAATTATGATTGAGTTAAAAGAAATAAGCAAAGAAGTGAAAGTTGGAAAAAAACAGGCGAAGAGAATACTGACAAATGTCAATCTAAGTGTTCCTAAAGGTGATATGATAGCTATCATGGGAAAATCAGGTGCAGGAAAAACGACACTATTAAATATAATTGGTCTGGTGGATTCTTTTTCAAGCGGAGAGTATAAATTTCAGAATATATTGATTAAACCTGGTGAAAATGATAATTATAAGTTAAGAGGTAAAAGGATAGGAATGATAACACAGAATTATTCCTTGATAGAATCATATACCGTTCAGGAAAATTTGGAGGTACCACTTGACTTTTGTTGTAGCGATTTATCAAAAAAAGAAAAAAAAGAGAGGATTTTTTACGCATTGAAACAGGTAGAAATGCAGAATAAGAAAAAACAAAGAGTGATGACGTTATCAGGAGGAGAAAAACAAAGAACAGCAATTGCACGTGCGCTTACAACTCATCCGGAAGTGTTGATTGCAGACGAGCCAACTGGTGCCTTAGATTCCGAAAACTCAAAAAATATTATGAATATATTACAGAATTTAAACGAACAAGGGATGACGATTATTCTGGTAACACATGATTTAGAAATAGCACAACGATGCAAGAGAATTGTATATATCAAGGATGGTATGTTAGAGGATATAATAGAAAAACAAGTATAACATGGTAGATAATAGGACAATTTGCTTAAGGAATTGGGCAAATTGTCCTATTCGTTGTTATAATAGACAAAATACAAATTAAACATTGTATCATTAGACAATCTTTGATAAACTATTAAGCGGGTAATTGTAAATAAATCTAATAATAGGTTTATACACATAAACAAGGAGGATAAATTCTATGAAGAAGATGGCTGATTTCGATAAGGAAAGCTTCAAGAAAGACGTCATTAACAACGTCAAAAACCTTTTCCGTAAGACGATCGATGAAGCAACACAGGAACAGGTATTTCAGGCAGTGTCCTACGCAGTGAAGGATCATATCATTGATCGCTGGATCGCTACGCAGAAGGCATACGAGGAGAAAAATGCAAAGACTGTTTACTACCTGTCTATGGAGTTCCTTATGGGCCGTGCACTTGGTAATAATATGATCAACCTCACATGCTATGAGCAGGTGAAGGAAGCATTGGCAGAGCTTGGGTTTGACCTGAACGTAATCGAGGATCAGGAGCCGGATGCAGCACTTGGTAATGGTGGTCTTGGAAGACTGGCTGCATGTTTCCTGGATTCCCTTGCTACATTGAACTACCCAGCATATGGCTGTGGTATCCGTTACCGTTATGGTATGTTCAAGCAGGCAATCGTGAATGGTTATCAGGTCGAGAAGCCGGATAACTGGTTGAAGAACGGAAACCCATTTGAGATTAAGCGTCCGGAGTATGAGGTAGAGGTTAAGTTCGGTGGCTATGTAGTGACTGAATGCAGAGAGGGAAAGAACTACTTCATTCACAAGGATTATCAGGCGGTTCGCGCGATTCCTTATGATCTTCCGATCATTGGATATGGCAACAATGTTGTAAATACACTTCGTATCTGGGATGCAGAGCCAGTACAGGAGTTCAATCTTAATTCATTTGATAAGGGTGAGTATCAGAACGCAGTTGAGCAGGCAAACCTTGCCCGTAACATCGTTGAGGTACTTTATCCAAACGATAACCATTATTCAGGTAAGGAGCTTCGCCTGAAGCAGCAGTACTTCTTCGTATCTGCTTCTGTACAGAGAGCAATCCTGAAGTTCAAGGAGAACAACGCAGATATTCATGACCTTCCAAACAAGGTTACATTTCAGCTGAATGATACACATCCAACTGTAACAGTTGCAGAGCTTATGAGAATCCTTGTTGATGAGGAGAATCTTGAGTGGGATGATGCTTGGGATATCACATGCAGAACATGCGCATATACAAACCATACAATCATGGCTGAGGCACTTGAGAAGTGGCCAATCGACCTCTTCCAGAAGCTTCTTCCTAGAGTATATCAGATCGTTGATGAGATCAACCGTAGATTCGTTCTTAAGATCGAAGATATGTATCCGGGCAACCAGGATAAGGTTCGCAGCATGGCTATCCTCTATGATGGTCAGGTTAAGATGGCACACCTTGCTATCGTTGGATCTTACTCCGTAAACGGTGTTGCAAAGCTTCATACAGAGATCCTGAAGAAGCGCGAGCTTCGTGATTTCTACGAGATGCGTCCAGAGCAGTTCAACAATAAGACAAACGGTATTACACAGAGAAGATTCCTTCTTCATGCGAATCCATTGCTTGCTGACTGGGCTACAAAGAAGGTCGGCGACGGCTGGATCACAGATCTTCCGGTATTGGCAGGACTTAAGAAGTACGCAACAGACAAGAAAGCACAGAAAGAGTTCATGGACATCAAGTACAAGAACAAGGTTCGTCTTGCTAAGTATATCAAGGAGCACAATGGTATCGACGTAGATCCAAACTCTATTTTTGATGTTCAGGTTAAGAGACTTCATGAGTACAAGAGACAGCAGCTTAACATCCTTCATGTTATGCATCTGTACAATGAGTTGAAGGCAAATCCAGATATGGATTTCGAGCCAACAACATTCATCTTCGGTGCAAAGGCAGCAGCTGGTTACAAGACAGCAAAGCTTACAATCAAGCTGATTAATTCTGTAGCAGACGTTATCAATAATGATAAGTCCATCAAGGGTAAGATCAAGGTTGTATTCATCGAGAACTACCGTGTATCAAACGCAGAGATTATCTTCGCAGCAGCAGATGTATCTGAGCAGATTTCAACAGCTTCCCGTGAGGCTTCTGGTACAGGTAACATGAAGTTCATGTTGAACGGTGCTGTTACGCTTGGTACTATGGATGGTGCAAACGTAGAGATCGTAGAGGAAGTTGGTAAGGAAAACGCATTTATCTTCGGACTTTCTGCTGAAGAAGTTATGAAGTACGAGAAGGATGGCGGTTACTATCCAATGGACATCTACAGCTCAAATCCAAGGGTTAAGAAGGTTCTTGACCAGTTGGTAGATGGTACTTACTCAAATGGCGATAAGGAATTGTTCCGTGATTTATATGATTCTCTTGTAATGAAGGACGTATACTTCACATTGAAGGATTTCGATTCTTATGCAGAAGCACAGAAGCGTGTAAATAAGGCATACAAGGACAAGTCAAACTGGGCTAAGATGGTTATGCTCAATACAGCTTGCTCTGGTAAGTTCTCTTCTGATCGTACAATCGAAGAGTATGCACAGGAGATCTGGAAGCTTGAGAAAGTAGAAGTTACATTGTAATTTCTTAGATAGGAATAGAAGCACGCGGATGCGTGCGTAGGTCATCACGTTAACGCGTGGTGATGGATATGGGCGGTTGTGCATGCACATGCCGGTTATATGAAAGAAGGCTGTCACTGTTTGGTGGCAGCCTTTTTTGGAGCAAAGCAAGCTGATTAGGGAAGGTTGCTCCAAGTGTGGAGAGTGATGAAGAGTTGTGGTTGGAGCAAAGCAAGCTGATTAGGGAAGGTTGCTCCAAGTGGTAAGAGAAAGAAGAAAATCGGCTTGGAGCAAGAAAGAAAAAAGAAGAGATTTGCTCCAAACCGGAAGAAATAATAGAAAAGAGACAAGGAGTAACAATAGAAAAAATAAGAAAATACTCCAAGTCAAAAGAAATAATAGAAAAGTTAGTAGGAGCCAATAAGAATAAATATTAGATGTTGCTCCCAAAAGAAAAATTATAAGAAATAATGTTCTATAATTTGACGAACCCAGTCAGAATCAAGGGGAGCACGTTTGGCCTCGTATGTCAGAATTAAACTGTCATCAGGATAGATGCCATGCTCACAGTAGGAGGAAATTTTTCTTGTTGTTTTGTCAACATATTCAAAATCATCCATTATGCCAAAATGCTCCCAATAATAAATTTTTCCCGTCTTTGGATGCTGAATAGTAAAATCCGGATAGAGAAGTAAATTTCCGATTTGGATTGCACATTCATATCGAAAAGGAATCTGGTAAGAAAACAGTGTATTGGCAATAAATGCTTCTGATTTGGAACGTACTTTGATACCAGAATAGGTATTATGAATTAAATTTTCTGAGTTTTTCGTGCAGGGTTCAAAATCTGTAGACCAATCTTTCTTATCGCTAAATAAGGTTTCCGTAAGTAATTTGCTGTAGTTGGAATTTTCTGCTAATAGTGCGGAAGTTTCAAAATCTAAAGTAGGAATTGTTTCAAGAGAGTAACAAAGATAATCAATCTCATATTGATAATCGGATAATTTAGCTTGATAATAACGCTTCTGTATAAGTTGTTCTGCTAAGTGACGTTGTGTTTTAGGTAAGTATTTCTTTTCGCTATTTTTACCTTTCCGAATAAACCATTTAATGTATTGTCCGTCTCGTTCACAATAAAGCTTTCCATCAGGAAATTCTTTGAGCTTTTTCTGTAGCCAAAGAATTTGATTGGTTAGGAAATCAAGTCGTTTCTGAATTTTTTGTGTAGTCATAAGTACCTCAACTTTCTTATTTTTTGTGTTACTTTTGGTAAAATCAGTCGTTTTTCAGGAAAAATATAAAATTTACTCCTGTCAATTTTGCTTATTATACTCAAAAAATGGGGTATATATAAGAATATAGAAGACTCATTAAAGAAGTAAATGAGCTAACCGTGGATAAACAATAGCATGAATACTGTAGGCTTGTAAAGGACTTTTTGAGTAGAAAATGTAAGTTTAGAAGATTTGCACAAATTCAAGTGAAAATATAGTTGGGGAAAATGGAGAAACTATAAGATTTGCACTATACGAAGATCGAGTGATGAGGGTGCAACAGAGAAAAAACAAAAATATGTGATGGGTTGTAACAAAGAAAATCCAAAAACATGTGACAGAGTTGAAGTAAGGTAAGCTCAAAAGGGAAATGCTCTAAATTGCAAGAATTTAATTAGGTTAGTCAAATTAGGTAAGCCTTTAGTAATAAATTTGATTACCTTATATGGGACTCTCAGTTATTTGGAGAGGATCGGCTGCATGGATGCAGACATCATGCAATATCCAGCTATATTACAATCAGATAACTTGAGGACATTTGCTTCTGAAATTCCGCCGATGGCATACACTGGAATAGAAACAGCACTGCATATTGACTTCAGCCAGTCAATACCTCTTCCAGGAAGCCCTTTTTTACAATCTGTTGTAAAGATATGTCCTGCGGTGATGTAGTCTGCACCATGTGATTCTGCAAAGACTGCGTCATCGACGCTGTGGATAGAGGTTCCGATCCTTTTGATGTGTGGATATTTTCTTCGGAAGCTGTCAGAAGAGGTCGCTGTAAATGCGATAGTACTTCCATGAATCGGGTCATTATCTGAAGTAACAACGGAGGTATCAGAAGCCAGGACAGAACTATTAGATAGGAAATTCTGAAAATTATTTTGTGTTGAATTGCCTGAGTGACCAAGTAAATTCGTAAACATGGAAAATGGCAGATGCAGATCTGTACCGAATTCCTCAGCAACCGCAGGAAAATTGTGTACAATGATGCGAGAAGGCATTATGTTGATTCCATCGGGGTATATAGATTTTGCAAGGACGGAATTATCTAATATTGAGTTAATAGTGAGCGGATTCTTTGGAGATGCACAATTATTGGAGGTCAAGTTAGTCGCGGAGAGATAGGAATGTTGTGCAGAGAAAATATCAGCGATAAATTCATGGTATTCCTCTTCGCTTAGATCCTTTTCACGAACTAGAATTTTATCGTAAGAATTATTGTTTAGAAGCACACGAATCTGGCGGGATAAGCAAGTGGGCGGTGTGTCCTCTGCACTTGCTAAGCCTGCCTGTTTATATAATTCATAGCATATAGTCCGGTTTGTTACTGCGATTCGTGTGTTCATTGTCATATTCGTTCAACATCCTTTTTGAGTAAGCCCTTAATATTTGTATAATTACTCCAATCAAAGAAAAATCAAATCAATAATGGTTGGAGCAAAACGGATAGTACGTATGTGGTTACTCCAATCAGAGAAAAAGCAAGT
>DJEI01000067.1:0-10136 GCA_002431865.1 Lachnospiraceae bacterium UBA5902 | reverse complement strand
ATAATGGTTGGAGCAAAACGGATGGTAAGTATGAGTTTGCTCCAGCCAGAGAAAAATCAGGTCAGTAATGGTTGGAGTAAAACAGATATTAAACATGAATTTACTCCAATCAAAGAAAAAACTGTCAATAATGATTGGAGGAATATGAATGTGAATTCAAAATTACTCCAACAATAATGCAATGAAGCTTAGGATAGTTGATGTGTTTTTTGTATATAGCATAAGCGTATCCCAATATAAAAAACTTCTCAACCAATAACGAACAAAGCCATAATTCTACATGCCTAAATCAAAATCCCCATAACCTAATTATGATATTCCTCTGTATACAAGTAGTCATTCAATACTGGCTGCATGCCCTGCGCGCGGATGGCATCATAGATTTCCTCGAAGCTGCGGCTGTCAGCAATCTCAAACTGCTCATCACCGGCATCTGTCTCTGTCTCATCCGATGATTGGGAACTATTCGCACATGCCTGATCGATATCTGTAATTTTAGCACTATTATTCTTACAAGCCTGTCCAGAAAACGTCTGTGAACTATTATTCTCATCAGTCCGTTCAGAATTAGACTGTGCACTACCATGCTTAGCTGTCTGCTCAGAATCAGACTGTGCACTACCATTCACACCTGCATCCCCCTTTGCGCCATCATGCGCTTCGTACTTTTCCTTGTGATCGCCAATACCGGTCGATACTCCAGCGGAAATCTTCGTTGCGGCGATGCGGATGATGCCGTCACGGAAACGCGCTTCCTCACGGGAAGAAACGGTGATTGCTGCAAATGGCAGGAACAGACGGTAAGCACATAAAATCTGGCAGAGGACATTTTCATGGACGTCCTTTGGATTGATCTTGTCGTTGTTGATGATTGGACGCAGACGTGGACAGGAAATAGACATTTCTGCATGTGGATATTTCCGTTGTAAGTAATATACGTGCAGGGCTGTCGCAAGCGCATCTGTATGGTAATCATCAAGTCCGAGCAAAGCGGAAAATCCGACACCGCGCATGCCGCCGCGAAGCGCACGCTCCTGCGCATCAAAACGGTATGGCCAAACACGCTTGTGTCCCATCAGATGAAGAGTCTCATATTTGTCTGGGTTGTAAGTCTCCTGAAAGACAGTAATGTAGTCGGCGCCGCATTCATGCAGATAGTGGTATTCATCGGTATTGACCGGGTAGATTTCCAACCCGATATTCCGGAAATATTTCCGAGCCAGTTTGCACGCTTCGCCGATGTATTTTACGTCGCTTGCAGTGCGGCTCTCGCCGGTCAGCATCAGAATTTCCTCAATGCCGGAATCTGCGATGACCTTCATCTCTGCTTCCATTTCCGCTTCGGTAAGCTTCTTTCTGTGAATGTGATTGTAGCAGTTGAAACCACAGTACACACAGTAATTCTCACAATAATTCGCAATATATAATGGCGTGAAAATGTATACACAGTCGCCGAAATGTGCCAACCGCTCTTTCTGTGCCAGAGCAGCCATTTCCTCCAAATGAGGAAGGGCGGCAGGGGATAAAAGTGCTTTGAAATCCTCGATGCCGCAGTGTCCCTGTTTCGAATTTGCGAGGGCTGCGCGCACATCTGCGTCAGTGTAAGCGTTGTAATCATAGGACTGCATGGCTGCGCGCACCTTGTCCTTGATATCAGAATCCAGCACTTCCATGCCATCCATATATTCCATATGGTTGGTGCGAGATGCCGGGTTTTCCTCCAGCTCCTTCTTGCGCTTCTGCGCTTCCGGGGAGAGGTAGGAATTATCTATCGTATATTCTTGTTCCATTCGCTATTTTTCCTCCTTGTTATAGCAGAGGTCGGAGCAAATCAAGCAGGGAAGCAGGATAAACTCCAATCATCATAATACATAGATTGCAGCAAATCAGGCAGAGATGCTCCAACCAACAGAAAATCTTACCGTAAAAAGCCGGTCAGAGGATCGGAAGCTGCACCGCCCTTGTCGAGCACGCGTCCAGGTCCTGCCAGATAAGCTTTACGGCCAGCGATGATCGCATCTTTAAATGCGCTCGCCATCATTGGGATATCACCGGCAGTTGCAATTGCTGTGTTCGCCATAATGGCAGCAGCACCCATTTCCATTGCTTCACATGCCTGTGAAGGACGACCAATACCAGCGTCAACGATGATTGGCAGGTCGATCTCATCAATCAGAATCTGAATAAAATCCTTCGTTGCAAGACCCTTGTTGGAACCGATCGGCGATGCGAGCGGCATGATACAGGCGGCGCCTGCATTTGCCAGATCCCGGGCAGCATTCAGGTCTGGGTACATATAAGGCATGACCACGAAACCTTCGTTCGCAAGGACTTCGGTTGCCTTGATCGTCTCCTGATTGTCAGGAAGCAGATATTTGGAGTCACGCATGATCTCGATCTTTACGAAATCAGAACCGGACATTTTCTGTGCGAGGCGGGCGATACGGATTGCCTCCTCCGCATTTCTTGCGCCGGATGTGTTCGGCAGCAGTGTTACGTTCTTCGGTATAAAGTCAAGAATGTTCTCTTCCGGTCTGGTATTGGCACGGCGCAGGGCAAGCGTGACAATCTCTGCATCGGCATATTCGACTGCCGCGCGGATCAGGTGGGAATTGTATTTCCCAGAACCTAAGATAAAGCGGGAATGAAATTCATGTCCGCCAAGCATGAAAACGTCGTTGTTATTTTCCATAGTAAAAACCTCCGATTTATGAAATGTAGTATTGCTTGTATCTGCATTAGCAATTAAATAAAAGAATAATGCAGATGCCAGTAATATCAAAAAAGCCACGCGAAAAAACCACACCCGCGGTGGTGTGCCCCTTCGCGCAGCCATAGATGACAAACACTCTGCTATTATTATAGACATTATACTGAATATGTCAAGCGAAGCATTTGGGATTACATATACAAAAATACAGCATGCCGCTCCACGTTCGTACATATAATAGAACGAGCAAGAAAAGGGTTGTTGTATATGAAAGTATTTCCATATATTTTTGCGGCGGTCGTCTGCGCAATCGTGGTGCCGTGTCTCGTCACGTTCTGCGTGAATGGAAAGCAGGGGGACGGGACTGCGTCACTGGAACGCATTTCAACCGGGAGAGATGTACTGGTGCAGACGAAAGCGGGAAATGAGCTGGTGGATGTGGAAAAATATGTAGCGCATATCATGCCGGGAATCGTGGATGCAAGCGCGGATGACAGCTATCTGCAGGCACAGGCGGTCGCGCTTCGGACGAAGGTGTATTATGCGATGGGGGACGCGACCGTAATACAGGCGTCAGATCTGGAATTTCAATATTATACGGAAGAAGATTATATCGCGAAATGGGGCAGGGAAAATTACAAATCTGTCAAGGCACGTTATGAGCGCGCGGTGATCGCCACCAAGGGAAAAATAATCGAGCAAAAAGAAAATAATTAGAAACGCCGATGATATTCTAAAAATTGTGCCGTTAAAAAAGTATATATGAAAATAATTGAATAAAAGGAAAATAATGTGTCCATACTAGCATTAGCAAATCAAAAGGAGGCACAGTATGGACCGATTCAAAGAATTTTTGCGGACAAAGGGACTGTATATTGCGATAGGCACAGGCGTTCTGGCGTTCGTTGGTCTGATGGTAATCTATAATTACAATACTTACAAAAGCGAGTTTGGAGTAGACAAGCAGACGGTGGATCTGAATGCACCGGAGGTAACAGAAACAACGGAACAGGTTGCTGAGACAAAGGTGGAGATGCCGGAAACGGCAGAGGCAAATTCCGATGAAGCGGTTGCTGGCGATACCGATGCGGACAATCAGACAACACAGGAAATAGCTGCAAATGAAGATGCACAAAGTGTGGATACAGAAAACAACGCATATGAGAATGCACAAAATACAGACAAAAGCAGTTTAGAGTCTACAGACAATCAAAAAACAAGTGATGGCAATGCATCATCCGAAGAAACAGCAGAGACAAGCAGTGATGGCGTAATTGTCAATGAAGATGGTGTGGTTGTTGCAAATGCCTACAACGAAGGCTGCGCGCTTGTATGGCCGGTGGAAGGAAAGGTCATCTTGCCATACAGCATGGACACAACGGTTTACTTCAAGACGCTTCGCTCTTATCGTTGCAATCCCGGTATCCTGATCGCCGCAGATGAGGGCGAAAATGTACTGGCAGCCTATGAGGGCGTTGTCGAGTCTGTCCGCGAGGATAAAGAGCACGGAACGACCGTGACCGTAATCATGGGAAATGGATTCAAGGCAATCTACGGACAGTTGATGAATGTCACTGTAGCGGAGGGTGATACAATTACAACCGCGCAGAATATCGGCGAGGTTGCACCACCAAGCAGCTATTTTACCGAAGAGGGTACACATGTATTTTTCGAGCTGATGAAGAATGGTGTGCCAATCAATCCAATGATTCTGATGCAGTAGTACCAATTGTTGGGTAAAAAATGCAGTGAAATAAAAAATCCCCCAGTTGGAAGCTGGAGAGAAAGTGACTGATTGGGGAATAATTTTATATAACAAAAAATTCCCCAACCGGAAGCTGATTGAAAGCGTAAATGGTTGGGGAGTTTTTTGTTTTTAACTATATTTTCCCCAGTACGACGGATTTAATGATCTTCAATATTGGGGAAATTATTATGATTCTGTTATAATTACCCGGTTCAGCAGATTTAGCCATCTCTGATATTGAGGAGAATGTCATGATTTGGTCAATTTTCACCAATCACAGTTCATCGTCTACACAGTCTGCGCAGTCTTCACACAAACCGGTAAACAACACAGATGCGCCATCAACACGGCAGGGTGAGATCTCCGAAGCCTGTGCAATCAGACCATCCTCGAAATTCATATGGATATCACATACGGCACCGCATTTCGTACATAAAAGGTGGGCGTGTGGATCGGTGCAGGCGTCGTAGTGATCGGTTTTTCCGTCTACATGCAGACGCAGAATCCTGCCGGACGCTGCCATCTGGTTTAAGTTCCGGTAGACTGTACCGAGACTGATCGTTGGGAGGTCGTTCCGCAAATACTGGTAGACCACATCCGCAGTCGGGTGATCGGTTCTGCCCGTCAAAAAGTTTATAATTGCTTCTCGCTGATGACTATATTTGCTTGTTGCCATACATACCTCCGTTGCTTTATATACTAATACGCTGTATGCACTATATATGAGCTAACACATTCTGAACTATATATGAGTTAACGCACTCTGCACGCTATTTGTATACTAATAGTATTTCATACTATATCATAAATAGTAATAATTCTTATTATTTAGTATAGTGAATAATACACATTCTGTCAACCAAAAATTATAAAATAAACTATGTTGTAAAAATTATAAAATAAACTTTGTTGGAAGTAATTACCAAGACTATAAAGATAAAAAAATAGAAATGATTATCAGGAGAATAAAGATTGTAAATTAAAATAGATTGCAAAATGTTACTGAAATAATCAAAGTTTGTATAAAAAATAGGTAGAAAAAATTATATAAAACATGGGAAAAAATATGGTAAAAACATAGAAAATTATTAGCAAATGCAAGTATTTGACGGTTTTTGATTGACATAAAATTCCAACATTGTTATAGTAAATTTATGTTGTTTACTAAATAAATATTTACCTAATTAAAGGAAGCAAATATATGAACTTCGGCATGATAACCGATGAATTAAATATACAGGAGACGAAGGAGGTCGTTCACTCTATTTTGAATGCCGGTTGCGAGGCAAGCATTGTCATTGATCGTTCTACTTTTGAGATTCTGTATCAGAATGACAAGGCAATCGAACTGATGGGAAATCGTGTCGGCATGATCTGTCATGAAGTGCTTTGTACGAAGGAAACGCCTTGTATGGATTGTCCGATGCAGCATATCAAGACGCAGGCGCCACTGGTGCGGGAGCGTTATGAGGAGCTGCTTGATGGCGTGGCAACGTGGCGTTATCATGATATTGCATGGTTTGACGGCAGAGATGCTGTGCTTGCAACACTGGTCGCACTTGGCGACAATGAGCAGGTAGTCATGCAGAATATGATGGAGCAGGCAGTCAGGCTGATGAATCATACGCCAGACGAGGTAGACAAGCTGACGGGCATTTCCAACCGGATTCGGTTTTACGACCAGGCACAGGCTGCAATTCAGGATTTGTACAAGAATTATGCAATTGTCCTGTTAGACATTGAGCGTTTTAAGAATATTAATGATATCCATGGTATTGCGGAGGGCGATCAGGTGCTTTGTTTTGTAGCGCGGGTATTGCAGGAGACATATGGCAATCAGAATAATTATGCAAGATTGCATTCGGATATGTTCGTTTTTTATATGAGTTATGATAAAAAAGGCGAAATCATCAAAGAGATTGAGAAGCTGCGCAAGAAGATCAGCAACAATCCATTCCGGTATGATATTGTGACAAAGTTCGGTATTTATCTGGTGGATGACCGCAGCATACCGGTGAATCTGATGTGCGACCGGGCGATGATGGCAGAACGTACCGTAAAGGGCAATATCATGAAGTTCTGTGCATTTTATGATGAGCATTACCGCGAGGAGATGCTGCGTGCCGGACAGATCGAGCAGGATATGGAGAAAGCGTTGATTGAGCATCAATATCAGATGTATCTGCAGCCAAAATATCGCTTAAAGGACAACTCCCTGTGCGGTGCCGAAGTGCTTTGCAGATGGCAGCACCCGGAGAAGGGCTTGATTCCACCGAACGATTTTATTCCGTTATTTGAGAAGAATGGCTTCATTTTGAAGCTGGATGAATACATGTGGGAAGAGGCGTGTAAGAATATCCGCCGCTGGCTGGATCAGGGACATTCGGTTGTGCCGATATCCGTGAATATATCAAGGTATCATATTCAGCACAACGATCTGGAAAAGGCGCTGATGGAGCTGATACACAAATACGACCTCACACCGGATATGCTGAATCTGGAGATTACAGAATCCCTGTTTTTAGACAAGCCGGAGGAGCTGAACCGAGTGCTTGACCGTCTGCAGAAGCTGGGATTTAAGCTGGAGGTGGACGATTTCGGTTCCGGATTCTCCTCATTGAATCTCATTCGAAATATCTCGGTTGATACGATCAAGATCGATAAGGAATTCCTTGACAGTGAGATCGCTTCGGAGAAGGGCAAGATCGTGGTAAATCACACCATCGGTATGGCGAAGGATCTGCATTTGCAGGTAATCGCGGAAGGCGTCGAGACGAAGGCACATGTGGATTTTCTGAAGAATTCTAACTGTGATATCGCGCAGGGATTTTATTTTGCAAAGCCGATGCCGGTACCAGAGTTTGAGCGGATCGCTTTTTAGCCCCGCTTATTAAAAATACGAATACTAGCTTGACATATAGTATAGGGCTGTTGTATATTTTCTGTATGAGAGTCACTTAGCCGATATGCAAGTGCAGTTATAAAATGAAATGTAAAAGGAGACTAATAGTATGTTAGAAAAGTTAAAGGAAATTATTGCAGACCAGCTTAGCGTTGACGAGAGCGAAATTGAACTCTCAACATCTTTCAAGGATGATCTTGGCGCAGATTCTTTGGATCTTTATGAGCTTGTTATGGCTTTGGAAGAGGAGTATGGTTGTGAGATTCCTGCAGATGATGTAGCTGCTATGTCAACTGTAGAGGATGTTGTTAATTACCTTAAGAACAACGGTATCGAGGACTAATCAGAACTTAAAACCGAATTTCTACATATGAGGGCATCACCCGACGGGTGGTGCCTTTTTTATGTGGTGATTACATACAAAAACAGCGGCTGCACATCGTGCAACCGCTGCTGTTTTATCTTTGAATTGTTTCGCCAATCATCAATTAACCAAGAACAACCTCAACCTTGTGAGCCTTGCCATCGCCAACAACAGGGATTACATTTCCGTCGACTGCCTTGCCATCAACAGTCATGCTCTTAACACCCTTGCATACGTGATCTGGGTTCTTAACCTCGATCTCATATGTGTCGCCACGGAACTGACGGGAAGCCTTCAGGCCATCCCAGGCAGAAGGGATAGAAGGATCAATCTTCAAACCGTCAAAGTCAGGCTGTACACCAAGGATGTACTGGGAAATAGCTACCATGTTCCAAGCAGCTGTACCTGTCAGCCATGAGTTCTTACCCTGACCGAAGTTCTTGCCTGTCTGACCGATATCAGAACCAGCATCCTTACCACCGATCATCTGTCCATATACATATGGCTCAGTCTTGTGGATATCAGATGTCTCTTCTGTAAATGCAGGAGCGATCTCTGAGTAGTACTTGAATGCCTGATCACCCTGACCGGCGTAAGCAGCCGCACAGATGATCCATGCATTGTTGTGTGTGAAGATACCAGCGTTCTCCTTGTATCCGCCCGGATATGTAGAGATCTCACCGTACTGGATGTAGTACTTTGTATAAGCCGGGTTGTTCAATACAAGACCATGCTTTGTATTCAGTCTCTCATCGATTGCTGCAAGTGTCTTCATATCACAGCCCTGATCCTTACCGATCTCAGACATGATTGCGAAGCCCTGTGGCTCGATGAAGATCTTACCTTCTTCACATTCCTTAGAACCCATCTTCTCGCCGTTTGCATCGTATGCACGGATGAACCAGTCGCCATCCCAAGCGGATTCCATAATGTTTGCTTTCATCTTATCAATCTCAGCCTGAGCAGCTGCAGCTTCGTCATCCTTGCCGAGGTGCTTCAGGATAGATACATAGCTAGGACCTGCATAGGTAAAGAGTGTAGCAACCATAACAGACTCAGCAACCTTAGAGTAGCCACCCTCAGCAGCAAACTTAGGGTTTGTATATGTCTGGAAGCTCTCACCCGGTGTGTCAGAGTAGCATGACAGGTTGATACAGTCATTCCAGTCTGCACGCATTGCAAGTGGAAGTCCGTGAGGTCCAAGGTTATTTACGATCTTGTAGAAAGAAACCTTCAGGTGATCAAGCATTGGCTTTGCCTTAGACTCATCGTTATCATAAGGAACCATCTCATCGAGGATACCCCAGTCGCCTGTCTCCTTGATGTAAGCGGAAACAGAAAGGATCATCCACAATGGATCATCGGAGAAGTCACCACCGATATCGGAGTTACCCTTCTTGGTAAGTGGCTGATACTGATGGTAGCAACCACCATCCTCAAGCTGAGTAGAAGCGATATCAATAATTCTCTCTCTTGCACGGTCTGGAATCTGGTGAACGAAACCGAGGATATCCTGGTTTGAATCACGGAATCCCATACCACGACCGATACCTGATTCGAAATAAGAAGCAGAACGTGAAAGGTTGAATGTAACCATACACTGATACTGATTCCAGATATTAACCATACGGTTAACCTTGTCATCTGGTGTGTCAACATTCAGAATGCCAAGGAGATGATCCCAGGTGCTCTTAAGCTCTGCAAGGCCAGCAGCAACCTTCTCAGGTGTGTTGTACTTGTCCATCATAGCAAGTGCCTTTACCTTATTGATCGTCTTTCCATCCGCTTCGAACTTCTCTTCTACCGGCATCTCTACATAACCAAGGATGAAGATGAGTGTCTTAGACTCGCCCGGAGCAAGTGTGATCTTCTTGTAATGAGAAGCGATTGGTGACCAGCCATCTGCAAAGGAGTTGTTAGCCTTACCAGCTTCAACTGCCTGTGGATTGTGGAAACCATTATACAAACCGATGAATGCATCACGGTCTGTATCGTAACCGTCGATGGTATCATTTACAGAATAGAATGCATAGTGATTACGTCTGTCTCTGTACTCGGTCTTGTGGTAGATGGTTGAATCCTTCACCTCTACACGACCGGTACTGAAGTTTCTCTGGAAGTTTGTGCAGTCGTCCTGAGCATCCCACAGACACCACTCGGCAAATGAGAAGAATGAGAATGTCTTTTCTGCATTGCTTTCATTTGTCAGAACTACCTGCTGTACTTCACCATCGTAATTCTGTGGTACGAAGAAAGTTACTTCTGCCTTCAGGTCGTTCTTCTTACCTGAGATAATGGTGTAACCCATACCATGACGGCACTCGTAAGCATCCAGCTCTGTCTTCACTGGAGACCAGCCCGGATTCCAGATGGTGCCATTCTCATTAATATAGAAGTAACGGCCACCCATATC
>DJEI01000031.1:11238-27574 GCA_002431865.1 Lachnospiraceae bacterium UBA5902 | reverse complement strand
ATATACAGATACACGCAATAGGTGAATAATAATTTACCATTCTACAAATCTATCCCCTTATCGCATCCACACACGCATCAATCAGCTCTTCTTCCTTAAAATCAATCTCATAGAACAGATCTGTCTCCGGCTCTGACAAAGTCAGCCGGTACAATTCTCTACCACTCCTTTCTTCCACCCGGTTCTTGGACAGATACCGCACATCATCGAGCCGGATCACGTCCGTATGGAACCAATACGTTGCAATCAGAAAATTATCTGTCACATAGATTCCATGATAATGGAAATATAATTTATCCCGCAACTCTGTATTAAGCTGTTCGATTACCGCACTTCTCCGTCCATAGGCACGCAGCTTCTTTGCCTGCGGATTCTTGTATGGCCGCATCCACAATCGGACAACATACGACAGAACAAAGACATACAACATCGACAACGCCGCAACAATCATATACGCAATTCCCGTATACACATACGGATAATCCGGCTCGCTGATGACATAAGAATCATAAAATCCGTCCAGAATATTCATCGGAACATCTCCATTTTGGGAAAGCCCAGCCAGAATATGCTCCGTGACAACCTCATCGTCCACAATGCGCCCTTTCACAGTCCGTTTCTCAATGTAATTCTCCGGATGACTGGTCTTGATGAGCAAAAACACCATATGATCATCCTCAAAGCAGTAATAATAGGCGCCCTTAATTTTATTTTCCACCAGATAATTATATCCCGTATAATACAGATTCTCCGCATTGTACCGGACACTCGTGGTACCATCCGCATATAACTGTGCAATCTGATCCTCGATTGGTTCAATCTTCGTAAGATCATAACATTGTACCGCATGGAACAGCGAATAACGCACGCCCGCAAAAATGAGCACAAGTAATAAGGCCATGATAGGGAGCATCATCGCCAGTGTATTTTTTATCATTATGATTTCAAACTTCTTGTGCTTCATCGAATCCCGTCGCCTTTTGTCAATTTTCTCTATCTTAACATTTAACGTACCTGCATTCAACTTTTTTTAACACTTCGCAAGCAGGCGCATAGTATAAACCATAAGAATTTTTAGCGGAGGCATCTCATGAGCGATTTGTCAGCTACACAGTGCGGTTGCGGCTGTGGAAATGGTTTTAACATCGGAAACGGCAGCAACTGTTCCTGCATCTGGATTATCATCCTGTTGTTATTGTGCGGCGGCTGTGGCGGCGGAGGATTCTGCGGTGGAAACGGTTGCGGTTGCGACAATGACTGTATCTGGATCATCCTGATTCTCCTCTTCTGCTGCGGAAATAACAATGGCGGCGGTTGCGGCTGCGGTTGTTAATAGAGGAATTCTTCGGGACTCCCTTGCAAGTTCACTTGTAGGGGAGTTTTTGCGCAATAAACCGTCATGCAGAAAATTGTGCTTGCACGGTTTTCTATATGACGGTCAATGTTCATCGAGCCGACAGGCGAGATAATCTAAACCCATCTCATATTTTCAGACATTCACACATATATTAGACTAACAAGATTCCAGAGCATCCGCCATGCTGCATAACCATCCGCTCGATCAACTGATTCATGACGACTCCCTGTTTTTCTTAGAAGCCATGATTCCTTTTGTGGACTATGCCTACAAAAAACCGTTGATCCTCTTAATTAAATATCAGGAGATCCGTGCCCTGATGCAATGCTTCGACCACCCGGACTATGTCGCTTCCTGCGGATTCGACTGTCATCCGGAAAGTTCCGAAGAAATGATGGAATGTATGTGCCGCTTCCTGCCGGGCGATTTCGCAGGCAATATCAAGAACATGCAGCAAATGCTCAAAATGATGCAGGTCATGCAGGCAATGAATGATTCCGGCGCACCGGGACCGCCACCAAATAATAACTATGGGAATCCCTGCGATCCTCCGCCACCAAACAACTGTGGAAATCCCTGTGATTCTCCACCTCCGAGCCGCGGATCGCACTATGATTTCCCACCACAACCAGGCTGCGGTGCACCACCTCCACCACCAGACTATGAACCGCGGCAAAGTTCTAATCCAAATTCCATGAGAGACTACATGCAACAGGCGCAAAATTCTGACCGTAGCCAGACTCAACCGACATCTATGCGCAAAGATCTATACTCCAGTGTCATGGACATCCTGAATTCCTGACATTTCTGCCTCTACTTGTGGAGAATCTTCCGGTTTTATGTTTTCTACCCAACCGGAAGCTTCTCCTCACACTACCGATTGGGGAGTTTCCTCCCGTTTGACCTGTTTCACCCAATTTCATAAATAGAAAGGTTCTCCTATGTTTGAACAAAATCCAAAACTTCGAAATATCCATCCAACAAAACTAAGAATCATCAACGAAATCAAAGAACAGAGCAAGTACCAGTCCGCCGAGGAGCTGCTGCCGCAGATTCTGCAGATCAATCAGGAATTAAAGCGGCGGAACTTAAGCTTCACAAAAGAGGAATCCGCGTTGCTGCTCGAGGCGATGGAAGAAAGCATGTCCCCGGCGGAGCGGCAGAAATTCCAGATGATCAAATTTTTTTTCCTGTAATAGCCATACAGAGACAAGATGCACACTGCGCATCTTGTCTCTGATTAGCAGTCGTCAAATGCACTGCATAAATGCGTGCATTTTCCTCGTCGCCATAACAAAAAACGGCTGTCTGACATGGTACAAACCAATGTCAGACAGCCGTTTCTTCGGAGTTCGGAGAATTCATAAAACAGACAAACCATCACATACTGCCAATTTTACTGTTTTATTCTTTATCATCCCACTCAGTTTTTATATATAAAACGCTTACTTACATACAATATTTACGATCTTTCCCGGCACGTAAATCTCCTTTACGATGTTGCCAGTCAGCTTATCAGCGACGATCTCCTTTGCACGGGCAAGAACGGCATCCTTATCCTCATCCTTTGCGACAAGAACGGTTCCTCTTACCTTACCGTTGACCTGTACACCGATCTCAATCGTTGCATCAACGGTCTTCTCTTCCTCGTACTGTGGCCATGCACTGAGTGACAGGAAATCATCATGTCCGAGAGACTCCCAGATCTCTTCTGTTAAATGAGGTGCAAACGGACAGAGAAGCTTGATAAATATCTCAAGCTGTTCTTTGCTCAGCTTACCAGCGCTGTACACAGAGTTTGTGAGTGCCATCAACGTTGCGATTGCTGTGTTAAACTTCGTCTCTTCAATATCGTTGCTTACCTTCTTGATTGCCTTGTGGAAGCTTACTTCCAGTGCATCTGTTGAAGGATCATCGGATACCATATCCGTCATACCTGCTACACGCTCTAAGAAACGTTTACATCCCTTCACAGAGCTGTCGCTCCAAGGAGCTGCAGCTGCATAATCACCCATGAACAATACATATGTCCGAAGGGTATCTGCGCCGTAATCCTCTACAATATCAAGCGGGTCAATAACATTTCCCTTAGACTTACTCATCTTGTCGCCATCTGGTCCTAAGATCAGTCCCTGAATCGTACGCTTCGCATATGGCTCCGGTGTATTTACCTCGCCGATATCATACAGGAAACGATGCCAGAATCTGGAGTAGATCATATGTCTCGTTACATGCTCCATACCACCATTATACCAGTCAACCGGCATCCAGTAGTCAATCTTCTTACGATCTGCAAACGCCTTGTCGTTGTTTGGATCAACATAGCGAAGGAAATACCAGGATGAGCCTGCCCACTGTGGCATAGTATCTGTCTCACGCTTTGCATCGCCGCCACACTTTGGACACTTGCAGTTTACATAGGAATCAATCTTTGCAAGTGGAGACTCACCGTCCTCACCCGGCTCGAAGTTCTTCACATCCGGAAGTTCCAGAGGAAGCTCATCATATGGTACCGCCACGACACCACAGGATGGACAATGTACAAGCGGAATTGGCTCGCCCCAATATCTCTGACGATTGAATGCCCAGTCCTTCATCTTGAACTGTACACCTGCTTTACCAACCCCCATCTTCTTGATCTCTTCGACCATGCGGGCGATGGAATCCTTCTTATTTGTAAATCCATTCAGAAACTCTGAGTTGATCATTTCACCATCACCCGTATAGGCTTCCTTCGAGATATCACCACCCTTGATAACCTGAATGATGTCAATGCCAAATGCCTTCGCAAAATCATAGTCGCGCTGATCATGAGCCGGTACTGCCATGATTGCGCCGGTACCATATCCCATCATAACGTAGTCAGCGATGAAGATTGGTATCTTCTTGCCGTTCATTGGATTGATACCCATGAGTCCTTCGATCTTCACACCAGTCTTATCCTTGACAAGCTGTGTACGCTCGAACTCTGTCTTCTTCTGGCATTCCGTACGGTATGCCTTGATGTCATCCATATTTGTAATCTTGTCAGCATATTTATCGATCAGTGGATGCTCCGGTGCGATAACCATGAAGGTTACACCAAACAAAGTATCCGGTCTTGTTGTATAGATCTGAAGCTTCTCATCTGTACCATCCACATCGAAGTTTACAAATGCACCGGTAGACTTACCGATCCAGTTCTCCTGCTGCTGTTTCACATTTGCAGGATAGTCGACATCCTTCAATCCCTGCAGAAGCTTATCTGCATATTCTGTAATCTTCAGATACCATACCGTCTTCGACTTCTGTACAACCTCGCTGTGACAGATATCACATTTTCCACCCTGACTGTCCTCGTTGGAAAGAACAACCTTACAGCTTGGGCAATAGTTAACGAGTGCTGTATCACGGAATACAAGTCCCTTCTCGAACATCTTCAGGAATATCCACTGTGTCCACTTGTAGAACTTCTCATCCGTTGTATCGATCACACGGCTCCAGTCAAACGAGAATCCAACCCGCTTCAACTGCTCGGTAAATCTCGCGATATTCTGATCTGTGATCTGACGCGGATGGGTACCTGTCTTGATTGCATAGTTCTCTGTCGGCAGACCAAATGCATCGAATCCGATTGGGAACAATACGTTGTAGCCCTCCATACGACGCTTTCTGGATACAACTTCCACGCTGGAATATGCCTTGATATGTCCTACATGCATACCGGCTCCACTTGGATAAGGGAACTCTACCAGTCCGTAGAATTTCTTCTTGTCTGAGAAGTCCTGTGCTTCAAACACCTTGGCATCTTCCCATTTCTTCTGCCATTTTTTCTCGATTACTTTGAAATTGTGTCTCATAATGTCTCCTTTTGCTAAAGCCGCCTCTTAGACGAAACGGTTTAATTTCTCATCATATTTATAATCCATGGCTGCAAGTTTTTGCTCGAGATCTTCTCTTGCAGTCTGGAATTGTAAACAAAAACTGTCCAGATTGATGCCGTCATCCCGCAGTCTCGTATTCACAAAGCTTAAGAGCATCATCGGGTCCTTCGGTAAATTTTCGATTGCCATTATAACACCTCTCCGGTAATCAGCCAAGGGGCTGGTTGATTTACAAACATACTATCTTTGTTTGTCTTTGCCACATTGATCTGCAATACCTCCATATTTGAGATACCGTACTTATCAAAGAGTGGCTTGATGCCAGACAGGATATTTAACTCCAATGTATAGATGACAAACTGCATCTTCGGATTCTTCTTGAGCAGTCGCTGGATATCTTCCTCCAGATGCTTGTTTGCCACGATAAAGGAAAGCCGTGGTGTCGGGATTTTCGCCATAGACTCTTCCGACAGGTCTGGAATGATCTGGACGTTGTGCACACCAAACTGTTTCACATTGTCCTCCATCGTATCCTTCGCACCCTTATCATTCTCCACGCAGATGATCGCGCCATCACTTGCCACAAAGGCTGCCTCGATCGCGATACTCTCCGCATCGACCAGGCAGATCGTATCCTGCGAATCCACACCAAGCAGACTCATGATTACGGCACGGATTTCTTTTCCGACATACTTGATTGGTCCCTTTGAGAACATCTCGTTACGCATACCAATCCGGTACGACTCTCTTGTCTTCTCATTCAGAATGAAGATTACCGTCGGTCCTGTTATCTTACGATTGATCACCTCTTTGATCTTGACATGCTTTACCTGTCCTTCTTCCTCGATGCCGACCGCATACCACATATCATAATCGCCAAAGCCCGCCTCCCAGAAATCATAGAACAGCTCCTCATGGGATTCATCTGCAAAGATCAGCACACGTTTGTGTCCTTCCACTGTCGGTATTACATTCTTCTGTTTCCCGCAGATATCCAGAAGCTTGATCTTCTCCGGGCTCACCTGCATTTCCTTAGAAAAATACTCCATCCAGTTTAAGATCTGCTTTGTTGCATAACTTCCTTTTGCCATACAAACTCCTCCTCTTTATTAGTCCTTTATTTCTCGTTCTTATCCGATTTTTTATTCATTTCTTTTTCTGCTTCCTTCGCCGCATTTTCATGCTTCTTCAGATGCATCTTCTCCATCCAGCGGCGGAACACCTGCTTCATACGGCTTTCCCGCAATGTCTTTCGCTCATCATGACGCTCACGATAGATCGGTTCTCCCGTCTCTTCATCAAACTGCTTCAACCGAATATAATCGCCAGTCGCCGATGACAGATCTTTCGCCCGCAGCTTGTCTCTGAGCTGTACCGCGAAAAATGCATACAGACAAGCAAACACCGGAACACCTAAGATCATGCCGGCAACGCCGAACAGATCACCGCCTACTAAGATTGCAAGCAATACCCAGATACCGGAGATTCCAGTTGCATCGCCTAAGATCAACGGACCCAAGATATTTCCATCGAACTGCTGTAATACAATGATCCAGATGATAAATACCACAAACATGATCGGATCATCCATCAGCGCTAACAGTGCACCCGGCACGGCTCCGATAAACGGTCCGAAAAACGGAATGATATTTGTCACACCAACAACCACACTGATCAGCACTGCATACCGCATATGCACGGCGGAAGTGAATATAAAGCATATAATTCCAATAATGCAGGAATCTAAAATCTTACCATTGATAAATCCGCCAAATACAACATTCGCATAGGAACAGCCTTCCATGATCTTGTTGCCTGTCTTCTTTGAGAACAGACAGTAGATTACTTTCTTGCACTGTGCCAGCAGCACATCCTTGCTCATCAGCAGATAGATCATGACAATCAATCCAATAAAGAAATTCATAACCGCCTTGATTCCGACAACCACACCAGAAGAAAGCGTCTTCACAATCGTGTCAAGGTTTGGCATGATCTTGTCCTTCAGGATTGTAAATACATTATTCTCCGCATAATCAAGCACCTGCGACAGCTTATCTTCAATCATCTGGTTCTGTGCAAACACCTTCTTGATCCAGGTCTCTGCGTTATTGATATAATCCTCCGTGCTGTTCACAAGGTCTGTCAGACTCTCATACACACGCGGGATCACCAGCCACAACAATCCAGTCAACAGGCCAAGGAACAAAATCACCGTCAGGATCAAAGCCGGGACCTTCACTTTCTTATAAACCCTATCGTACTCCGCTTCTTTCTTAATCTTACAGACCAAAAAGGAAAGTCCACGCCGGATATAGATCATAATTGGATTCAACATAAATGCGATCACAAGTCCGATAATGATCGGTGTCATCGCGGAGACAACGTTTCCGAAAAATCCGAAAATTGACTTCCACTGTTTGATGACTTCTGCAAACAAAATACATGCACAGCCAGCAAGTGCAAGCATAACCCCAAGTTGAAGAATATTTTTATTCCACTTATTTTTCACGCGTCTATCTCCTTTTATCAACACAATAATTGACATTCATTATATCATTTTTAATCGGTAGAAACAACCTAATTCTTGTTGACACTCCCTATATTATTGACTAAAATATTTTCATATAATACGCAAAGGGGTGTATACACAGATGTATCGGAATATCATCAACGACTTTGCTGACTGGTACAACCAGGCAAAGCGCAAAATCTTATATATAAAAGGAGCGAAGGGTGTCGGCAAAACATGGGCGGTCCGCGATTTTGCCACAGCCTTTTTCAAGCAGCAATGCTATATCAATCTGGCAGAAGATTCTGCCTGCCGGGATGCAATCGCTGGCGATTCCAATCTGGATTTGCTGCTGTCTCAGCGTTTTTCGTTTGGGGACACATCGGATTGCATTTTTATTTTTGACGAGGTACAGGCTATGCCGGACTGTGCGGAATTTTTCTATGCTTTCCGCAAGAATCATCCGGATTACACCATCTGTCTGATCGCATCCTCTATGGAATTTACAGAGTTTGAATACAGTCACCCGGACGTTTTCGAGATCATCCGCATGCGTCCAATGACCTTTGAAGAATATATGATTGCAAGCAAGGCACATCCTTTCATAGATGCGATTTCAAAGCATAAGGACACACCGCTTACCAATCTTGAAATCGGCGCAATCACCTCCATGCTCCGGGAATACCTGTTAGTTGGCGGTATGCCAGGCGTGGTTCATGCATATTTGAAAAACCGGGATCTGTCCATCATCCGTCCGATGCAGGAGGCTCTGTTGGAAGACTATATCCAGCTTATGAAACAGACTTACCCGGTCGCACTTTACCAGCGATGCAAGCGTATCTTCCGAAGTATCCCGGAGCAGCTTGCCCGCGAGAACAAAAAATTCATGTACAAGTCCGTCGATTCCAATGCCCGCAGCCGGGAATACGCCGAAGCAGCGCAGGCATTATGCAACCTTGGAATCGCCCGGAAACTGCCACGTCTTACATCTGGAAATCTCCCTTTGGAGGAGCATGTTGATTACAAATCCTTTGAGCTGTTCTTCATCGATCACGGTCTGCTCCGTGCCGCTTATGGACTTCCTATGAACGAGGAGATTGATGTAAACGATATCCTGGCAGAAAAATGTGGTGCGATTGCAGAGCAGTTTATCTTCCAGGAGTTAAGCTCCAGGATTCCGTATCTGTACTATTGGGTATCCGGCGCAACAGCGCGCGTTCCGTTTGTTTATGAAGGAGAAGATGCCCCGGTTCCGGTCGATATCCGTTTCGTCCCGAATTCAAAGGCACAGAATATTAAGACATTCCGAAGTAAAAATTCAAATACAAACATTGCAGTGAAGGTAAGCTTCAATCAGGTGTCTCTCGATGGAGACACCCTGAATATCCCGGCTTACGGTCTGTGGAACATGTAAGCTACTGCATCTCGATCAAACGGATGAAATCCTGATCCGATACAGCCTTACTGTAATACCACCCCTGCATAAAATGGCAGCCAATGTCGGCAAGGTGATCGCGCATCTCCGCGGTCTCCACGCCCTCTGCCACGATGTGTAACTCTAATTCATTCAGCATACCGATCGTATGCTTCAACGTAATTCCAGCTTTCGTGCTCTTAAATGCATCCCAGATAATATACTTATCCAGTTTGATGATTGAAAACGGCATATGGTTGATATAATCAATATTGGCATATCCAAAGCCATAATCATCCAGCGAGAATTTAATTCCATACTGTACGAGATCCATGATGTTCGCATTGACCATGTCCGCCATACTGATGGTCGCAGTCTCCGTAATCTCAATGTTGATCTGATTCGGACGCACATCGTATTTTTCCATGATCTGTTTTACCCGGTCTGAAAAATGCTGCTGCATCAGCTGCACCGGACTGATATTGACCTCAATGTACTCTACTGTCGTCTGTGCCAGCTTGAAATCATGAATAAACCGGCACACCTTATCCAGAATCACTTCTCCCATCTCAATAATCATACCGTTCCGTTCTGCAATCGGGATGAAATCCTCTGGTGATATCCAGCCAAGTTCTACATCATGCAGGCGTACCAGTGCTTCGGCGGAGTTATAAACGCCCTTCTCCACCGAGAAGATCGGCTGATAATATACCAGCAGCTCATCCCGGTCGAGCGCCTGCTTGACTGCCTTTTCAAACGCTTTGTCTTGTTTGATCTTGCCTAAGTCATAATCCTTCGCATAGGCAATCCTGCCCTTCTGCAAACGCTTTGCCATCGACATGGAATAATCCATAACCTCGATCAACTGTCCATATGCCGATGCATCTGCCTGACAATTCACACAACAGATGGATGCCGACATCATAATACCTGCCTGATTCTCACTGTACCACGGGATGGCGAAACCGCTCATGTACCGTCTGTGCCACCGCATCAATCTGATCCAGATCTTTGTATAGCACGATGCAGAACTGATCTGCGCCTAAGCGGAACACCGTCTTGGGAAACGGAAGCGTCTCCAAGAAAACTCCGACCTGCCGAAGCAGATTATCTCCGTTCTCGACACCATAGGTCTTATTGATAAACTTGAAATCATCCATCGCAACGACTACGATTCCAAATGGTTTTTCATTAATGAAAAACGTATGCAGATATTCGCCCAAAAAATGCCGGTTAAACTGCTTTGTCACCATATCGATGACCGCATTCGGATTCTGCAGATAATAATAAAATGTCAGACAGACCGTTGCCGTCACGAAATTCAACAACACTACATGCGTTTTCAACTGCAAAAAGACCGCTAACACAACAATCATCATATGCCAGATCCCAATTCAACACAGGCACTCCCCGTTCCTAATAAACACTGCCTTCCATCCATACATTCAAATCCAGTTCCTGTCCGATTCCTGCAATCGTGCCAGTTCCCGTATACTGCCAGCCGGCATACAGATATGGGAAATCCGGCTGATTCGCATAATGCGCCAGCCACAGCTTATAATCTCCCAGTCTTGTCATATCCAGCTTCTGCACAAACCAGTTCCGGTTCGAATAGATCATCGGTGTGTATCCTGCGTTCTTCACTGTCTCGCAGAATCCGACAACGCCATCCGTCCGTGCATCATTGGAGAGGTCTGCCGTTCTCGCTCCGTCCGCATAGACCTCCTCTGTATCAATCACAACCGGCATATCGAGCGTATATGCAGATGCCAGATTCAGCGCAAACTGTGCTTCCTCCACACCTTCCTCGTAGCTGATTGCCTGGCTGTAAAAATAAATTCCTACCTTGATTCCGGCTGTTTTCGCGCCCTCAATGTGTGTCTGGAACATCTCATCCTCGACAAGCTTGCCCTCGGAGCCGTAGCCTCGGTATCCGACCCGGATAAATGCAATCGTAACACCTGCCTGCTTCATCGCCTCCCAGTCAAGCTCTGACTGATACGAAGACACATCCACGGCAAGTGCAGATAACCTGCTGCCATCTCCGGCATGGTATGCCATGATCGTGCTGTCGCCGTCCTCCATGTAGAAATTATCTGTCTGAAAATCGTTTCGTGGCACTTCCTTTACAATCTTATAAAATTCACAATTCGGGATATCTCCGACCAACACATAACTTGCTTTCGCAAACTGCCAGAAGTTCGTATAGATCATCTGCGCTTCTGCGCCCGGCTGCAATGTCCATGTATACCCTTTTCCCGTCACAGGAACCGGCCTATATTTCTTGCTTTTTCCGATATTGATGCCAATCACTACACCGATCAGAACAAGCACAAGTGCAATGGCGCCAACCAGTATCACATGCGGCCAGTATATCTCATAATCTCTTTTTTTCTGCTGTTCCATACTCTTTGGTGAACCTTTCTTAACCTACTTCCTATCATATCACAAACGGGCATCTGACTCAACCGGAAACGCCTAATTTTTCGAGCGTTTTATTATATATGCGCCGAGCACGCACAGCCCGACTCCACCGACAATAATCACCAGAGCCGGCACACCATTCTCTGAAAAAATCGGCAGAACACGAGCAACCTGTTTCGGATAAAATGCGGCTGTCACGGACAATGCATTGTTGAAAAAGTGCATCAGCATTCCAGGCAGCAGGCTTCCCGACTGCACTGCCACATAGCAGAGTGCCATACCGATCAGTGCTGTCGTCGGCGTCTGCACCAGATTCATATGATACAGCCCAAATATGATTGCCGCTGTCAGAATTGCCACCCGCTTCTTCATCGTATGCTCCAGCGAAGATAACAGAAAGCCGCGGAACAAAAGCTCCTCGCACACCGCCGGAAGCAGAGCAATCAGCAGCAGACAGACGCCATACCCATATGTATAGATTGCTTCCATAGACCCTGTCATGCTCTCCGCACTCTCCGGGAACAACATGCTCGTGATACTCGTCAAAAGCATACCAACCAGAATCGTTCCCATCATCAGCACAAGTCCGCCAATCAAAAAGCCCGGGCGGCAAAGCCGGATACGAAATGTCTTTCGCATATTCTTCTTTGTATACCATGCCGTCAGAAGCGGAACACCACCGACAACTCCCTGTGTAACGAGCAATCCGACAAGCATACTCTTCGCGCTGGCAAAGCCTCCGGCATAGATCATCAGCACGAGAACGACCGGCAGCATCAGACAGGCATCTCCAACCGACGGTACGCCACCCTTGATCATATTGCTTCGGCGCTCAAAGATCTGTACACTTCCTGTTCCATCGCCAAACAAAATTGCTTCACTGTTGTAAAGCTTTCCAAGTATAAGCACCGCAACGATTCCATATGCCACATTGCTGAACAAGACGATCGTGATTGCGGAAAAACTGAACTTAAACGCCAGCAGATCCCGGATCAGCAGACAGATATTTGCAACCGGGACAAGTGCCATGTTTCTGGTGAGTGTGACATTTGGCATAAACCCGATGAACGATGCAGACATCACAAGCAGCATAAGCGGCGTAATATAATTATTTGCCTCCTTGTAGGTCTTTGCAAATACGCAGAAGCACATGGAAAGCGCACTGATTAAAACTGCAAAAGCAAGGATACACAGGCAGCAGACTAAGATTGCCGGAACGAATTTCGATATCTGAATCTTGGAAACCGCACCGGTCGTCTGTGCCGCCAGTTTATACAGATACACACCAATTCCACCCATCGAAAGGACATTTAACAAAGCAGATGCGACGCCAATCGTTCCAACAGTCAGAAATTTACTGAAGATCAGTTCCTGATTCGTGACCGGCAGCGTCAATATCGTCTCAAGCGTGCCGCGTTCCCGCTCTCCGGCGGTCGTGTCAATCGCCGGGTACATCGTTCCCATCAGCAGGCTGACAACAAGCATAAACGGCACGATCACGCCGAGCAGACTGCCTGTCGACTCCTCTGTACTCGCGCGGTCATCAGACTCTACCTGAAATGGATGCAGTACCGTATCCGGATCTAATCCCGCCTCCTCCAGTCTCTGATTCGTCAGGGACTCCGAGTACGCCGAGAGCACCTGACGAACTTTCTGTTCTGCATAGCTTGAATTCGTAACCGAAGACAGATACGCGATATTATATCCGGTTCCATCTTCATTTTCATATACAATTGCATTGATTTTATCTCCGCGCAGAATCACCGAAATATCTGCATCCATGACATTTAGATCATCCAATTTGAAATGCAGCGTTTCATCATCCGGGTGCAGAAACATCTGAACAAGCTCTGGGTTTGTATCCATAAAGTCAACCGCAATTTCATACGTCTGTGCATCCATCTGTGTTGTCACTTTCGACATCATGACCATACCACCGACAAACATCAATGGATAGATTAAAAGCGGAACAATCACCATCATTATGATCGTCTTTTTATCCCGGAGAACGTCTAATATTTCTTTCTTATACAGTTGTTTGATTACCTTGAAATTCATGACATTTTCTCCTTTCCTGCAGGTATCAGCTTTTTAAATGCATCCCGCAGATTCGTTGTTTCTGTCTGTGCATAGATCTCCGGCAGAGTCCCCTCTGCGATCACACGTCCATACGCCAGCATCAAAATCCGGTCACACAGAAGCTCCGCTTCCTCCATATAATGCGTCGAATAAAGCACTGCCTTTCCGCATCCCTTCTCCGCCCGCATGAAATCAACGATTGCACTGCTGCTCACAATATCCAGTCCCAACGTCGGCTCATCAAAGATATAGAGCTTCGGACTGTGGATCAGGCACCGGGAAATAGACGCCCGCTGTGTCTGTCCGGTGGAAAGCTTCTCGATCCGGTTGTCGATAAAATCCCCCAGCGATAAAATCTGTGCAATCTCTTCAATCCGCGCCTGAATCACATTCTCCGGCAATCCATAGATGTTCCCGGCAATCGTCAGCAGCTCCCGCGTGGAAAGTCTGCCGTACAGCTTCGTATTGCCCGACAGATAGCCAATCTGCCGTTTGATCTCTGTCTGATCAGTGATGATCCGGTTGCCATCGGTATATCGGACTACACCCTCCGTCGGCTGCATCAGGCAGCCAAGCATCCGCAGCAACGTCGTCTTTCCCGCACCATTTGGTCCCAACACGCCGACAATCTCCCCCTCTTTTATGTGCATACTTACATGATCGACCGCTGAAAATAATATTTTCTTATGCTTTTTCTCATTTTTTTCAAACTGCTTTACCAGATTTTCTGCCTCTAACATTTCTTCTCCTTTCCCACTTCATCCGCTCCATCTTCATTGATTAAAAAAGGCTGTCCTGCATTTACAGACAGCCTTAATATTTGTAATTGATCTTATACTCTTCACTGCCAAGCTTGACATGTACAATTCTATGATTATAACCAATCCGGTTATAGCGGCACATCAGCTTTGTGATCCAGCCCAGATTCTTCGGTATCTCCAGATACCGGAAGATCGGCTGCTCCTCGATAATACGGTAATCCGGTCGCCATGCGCCAAACATCTGCGCGGCATCGTTCACTGAAAACTTCCGTTTCTTCCGCTTCTGTACTGTCTGGCTGTGCTTCCATGTGTTCGCTGTTGCATTCGCGAGTGTTGTGGACGCAGTAAATACCAGATGAGAACCCGGGAATAACGCCCGGATCTTCGCAATCAGATCCCGTACCTCATTCTTATTCAGGTACGAAAATCCATCGTCGCACACAAACATGACACCCTGGTTCTGTTTGCATCGGATCTCATCTAACCACGAGAAATCCATCAGCCGCCGCCCGATCGTCTTCTCCCGCTCGCGCACACCATACATCGCCCGCCGGATCGACATGATATTATGTGAATCTACGCTATACCACTGAATTCTTCCATTGTCCACCCTGCCAAACATATTGTCCAGCCGGCATGCCATATGTACAACTGTACCACAAGGGAACTCCTCGGTAAACCGGCGCACCAGCGTATCACAGGCACTCGCATCCGCCGCCATGCGGATATTCTGATATTCACTGATATGTGGATTCAATCTTGTAAAATCAAACTTATGATCGTATATAAATTTGGACGCCCAATCATCTTTAAAATATTCAGGATATTTCTTCGACCAGTCCGACATCATCTTCAAAGGATAGATTGCACGCAGCGATGTATCGAATGTGCCGTTGATACAGTCAATCAAAAATCCCTGTGCTTTCTTATACTCCTTTGTCTTATCATAGATCATGAAATCCTCGGCTTCCTCTTCAAATTCGAAGAAGCGAATATTCACGCCCGCTTTTTTTGCCTTTTTATAGAATTCACGCGCATAACAATGATACAGATCCTGCACCCCGGAGAACAGCACTACATCATCACAGATATCTGTCATATCTCCATAATACGGGCTGGTATATTCGGTCTTGACCGCATAGTCACGCACCCAGTAGGAATTCAAAAACTCTTTGACATGTTCATTGTAAAATGTCCACTTCGCATGTCTGGAATTCTCGATCAATTCCTGCTCCAAGCCCTTATCAAAAAACTCGGTATCCATCATGGGCGACAGCAAATATAACTGATCCGGTTTGCGCAAGCCTTCCCGCCAGGCTGCCATCGCAAGTGACAATGCCAGTCCACCGCCAGCGCCACAGCCCATCAGAACTACGCGTTCCACGTCCTGTCCCTTCGTACAGTTCGCATACGCCGGTTCCAGCATCTGAAAGACTTCCCGGCAACAATGCTCCGGTGCAAGTGGATACATCGGCAGGAAAATGCCCGCATGACAGGCAAGTGCGGTCTTCGCAAGGAACATCCATTCCGCAGGGTTCATCCGAAAGCAAAGCTTACTGGAATACAGGTACATAATATAGGTCCCATTGAAGCCCTGTTTTGGCACGAGCCGATAACACAACCGTCCCTCTTCGTGCAGCTCATCGATATCAAACTGCTTGACAACAAACGGCGGAATTTTAAACTCAGCTTTCCGTTTGCTGAGTTCCACCTGCCGCTTCAGATCTTCC
This sequence comes from Lachnospiraceae bacterium UBA5902, assembly GCA_002431865.1. Taxonomy (GTDB): domain Bacteria; phylum Bacillota; class Clostridia; order Lachnospirales; family Lachnospiraceae; genus Coprococcus_C. The sequence goes on along the minus strand of DJEI01000031.1, from coordinate 11,437 downwards.
GCACGCATCCTATGAAATTTTGAAGATATCGCTTTTCCCATAGTACCTACATTTTACCAAACTTATCCTATATGGGCAAGCTGTTTTCTATACCTCGTCTGCAGCCCATCTCTTTTAACACGGAAGACGGGGTGATGCGGAGACAATCACCGTGCCCCTGCGGAAGATGGGGCGCCAGGTGCCGGTGGCACCTGCTTAG
>DJEI01000031.1:0-11151 GCA_002431865.1 Lachnospiraceae bacterium UBA5902 | reverse complement strand
GCACCTGCTTAGCGCCGACCGAGCCGTAGGCGAGACCTTGAACCCATGGGTTCAAGGTCTTTTCTGCATCAAAAAAGGGATAGGCCAATCGCCTATCCCTTTTGATGCGGAAGATGGGACTTGAACCCACACGGTATTGCTACCACAGGCACCTGAAGCCTGCGCGTCTGCCAATTCCGCCACTTCCGCGTACTGCGTTTCGTATCATATCATTTCTATCCACAAATGTCAACAGGAAAATTGATAAAATCGAAACGCTTTTTTACTTTTAATTATTCTGCATCTGTTTCAGAGGCATCACTGCCTGTAGCAGACGGTGTCTCTACGGCTGCATCACTGGCGGTTGCCTGTACACCCTTGCCATTCTCTAACAGGTAATCAACTACCTTCAGTGCCAGTGCATAATAGACAAGATCCTCAGAAGTATAATTCTCTTCAAGACCGGACTCATCATCGTAACCATAATAATCCATGATCGTCTTCTTATAGTCATCGACCTCTGCCTTATCAACTGTGATTCCGGCATCCTTTGCAACTGCACATACCGCAATCTTTTCCTTCATGTAATCCTCTGCCAGACCCTGTACATACTCACGGAAATCAGACTCGCTCTGGAAGCCATATCTGGCCGTTACATAATCGCCAAGTGAATAACCATACTGGGAAGCTGCCTGCTCCTGCTGGGAAATACTCTTATCAATCAGATCCTGCATTTCCTTCTCCGGATACTCGTTATAAGTGGTCTTCTCTACAAGCACCTGCATAACTGCGCTCTCATTTGCGCTCTTATCCGACTTGTCATACTGCTCAACCAGATCCTTTCTGACGGAATCTTCATATTCCAGAATCGTTGTTGCATCTGTATAAGAAGCAACAAATGCATCATTGTATTCCGGAAGCTGTGTCTCTGTGATATAGTTAATCGTGATCTTAAAATCTGCTTCCTTTCCGTTCAGTTCATCTTTGCCATAATTCTCCGGGAACGTTGCCTTGATGTTAAACGTCTCACCAACCTTATGTCCTATGATACCATCCTCAAAGCCAGGAATCATAGAGCCACTTCCAAGTGTCAGATCATAACCGGCGCCGTTTGAATTACCACCTTCAAATTCCTCGCCATCAATACTTCCAACAAAGTCAATATTGACATTGTCGCCTTCCTTGACGGTTCCTTCCTTCACCTGTGTCTTCGTTGCATACTGCTGCAACAGGGAATCAATCTTTGTCTTTACATCCGCATCTGTCACGGTTGATTTTGTCTCTTCATATTCCAGTCCCTTATAGTCTGGCAGATCGCAATACGCTGCATATTTGTCAATCATGCTCTGCTGGTCAACGCCGTCTACCTTCTTTCCACATCCGGTAAGCATTGTCATCCCAAGTGCAAGACTCAGTACATACCCAAGTGTTCTAAACTTCTTCATAATACATATCCCTTCTGATTCTACCTAAAAATATAGGATTTAAAAAACTTAAATCCCTAGCATTTATACCATATTTTAAGGAAAATGAAAAGGCAATTTTCATATTTCACAAAGAAATCACAGGGCATACACATTTTTTCCGGCTTGTATAAGGCACAAAAATGGCTTGAATACGCGGTTTTTCGGCATTTTAGGAGTCCAAAAAATCGCAACATCTAGTTTTTGTGCATTTTTTTCATACTAGATTTAGTGTTTTCATGTTTACAAACCACAAGTCAGATGATATAATGTGAAACCGTATTCACGTTTTTTATTTGGATACCAAAGAAATACACTGACAGATAGTTTTAGGAGAGGGTTTATGAAAGTTATCAAACGAGATGGTCATACAGTGACCTATGACCGCAGCAAAATCATCACTGCCATCAAAAAGGCAAATGCTGAGGTTGAACCATGTGAAAAAGTAACCGATGAAAAAATTGAGGAGATTGTTCAGGGGATTGAAAGCAAGAACCGCCCACGTATGCTGGTGGAGGATATCCAGGATATCATCGAGCAGAAGCTGATGGCGGACGGCAAGTTTGTGCTTGCCAAGACTTACATTATTTACCGTTATACCCGTGAGCTTGTCCGTAAGGCAAATACAACGGACGATTCTATTTTAAGTCTGATCAAAAACCGTAACAAAGATGTTATGGAAGAAAATTCAAACAAGAACGCAACGGTTGCCTCTACCCAGCGTGACCTGATCGCCGGTGAGGTATCCAAGGATCTGACACGTCGTGTTCTGCTGCCGGAGAAGATTTCCAAGGCACATGATGAGGGCGTACTGCATTTCCACGATGCGGATTATTTCTTACAGCCAATCTTCAACTGCTGTCTGATCAATATCGGCGATATGCTTGATAATGGAACAGTGATGAACGCAAAATTGATTGAGAGCCCAAAGAGCTTTCAGGTAGCCTGTACGGTTATGACACAGATTATTTCCTCGGTTGCCAGCAGCCAGTATGGCGGACAGTCTGTGGATATCCGTCATCTCGGCAAATATCTGCGCAAGAGCTACAACAAATATAAGAACAAACTGGTTGAAGAATTCGGAGATAAGATCGACGATGCAATCCTGGAGCAGATGGCACAGGACCGCCTGCAGGACGAGCTTCGTTCCGGCGTTCAGACAATCCAGTACCAGATCAATACATTGATGACAACGAACGGACAGTCCCCATTCGTGACATTGTTCCTGAATCTCGATCCAAACGACGAATACATTGAGGAGAACGCGATCATCATCGAAGAGATCCTCCGTCAGCGTCTCGAAGGTATCAAAAATGAGAAGGGTGTGTATGTAACACCTGCATTCCCGAAGCTTATTTATGTATTGGATGAGCACAACTGCTTAAAAGGTGGAAAATATGACTATATTACGAAACTGGCAGTCAAGTGTTCAGCCAAGCGTCTCTATCCAGATTACATCTCTGCGAAGAAAATGCGCGAAAACTACGAAGGTAATGTATTCTCCTGTATGGGATGCCGTTCGTTCCTCTCTCCTTGGAAGGATGAGAATGGAAATTATAAATGGGAAGGACGTTTCAACCAGGGTGTTGTATCCCTGAACCTTCCACAGATTGGTATTCTGGCGAAGGGCAACGAAGAGAAGTTCTGGAGCATGCTCGATGAGCGTCTGGAGCTGTGCTACGAAGCTCTGATGTGCAGACATAATGCACTGCTCGGTGTTACCTCGGATGTCAGTCCGGTACACTGGCAGTACGGTGCGATTGCCCGTCTGAAAAAAGGTGAAAAGATCGATCCATTATTGAAGGATGGATACTCTACAATCTCCCTTGGTTATATCGGCTTGTACGAGGTAACAAAGCTTATGACTGGCAAGAGCCACACAGAACCGGAAGGTGAAGAGTTTGCCCTTCGCGTTATGAACCGCCTGCGCAAGGCTTGTGATACATGGAAGGAAGAAACCGGACTTGGCTTCGGTCTGTACGGCACGCCGGCAGAAAGCCTCTGCTATCGTTTTGCACGGATCGATCAGGAACGTTTCGGCACGATCAAGGATATCACAGACAAGGGCTACTATACAAACTCTTATCATGTGGATGTCCGTGAGAAGATCGACGCATTCAGCAAGTTCCGTTTTGAAAGCCAGTTCCAGACAATTTCCTCCGGTGGTGCGATCTCTTATGTGGAGATTCCGAATATGCGCCACAACTTAGAGGCACTTGAAGAGATCGTGCGTTTCATCTACGACAACATCCAGTATGCGGAGTTCAACACGAAATCCGATTACTGCCATGTCTGTGATTACGATGGAGAAATCATGATCAATGATGACAATGAATGGGAATGTCCACAGTGCGGCAACAAGGATCACTCCAAGATGAATGTGACACGTCGTACCTGTGGCTACCTCGGCGAGAATTTCTGGAATGTCGGCAAGACAAAAGAAATCAAAGCACGTGTATTACATCTGTAAAGTCGAGGTTAGAAAATAGATATGAATTATGCGGATATCAAGCGCATTGATGTGGCAAACGGACTCGGCGTGCGGGTTTCCCTGTTCGTGTCCGGCTGTTCCCATCACTGCAAGGGCTGTTTTAACGAAGAAACATGGGATTTCAACTACGGAAAACCATTTACAGAAGCAGAGAGCGAGCAGATCCTGGATTATCTGAAACCAGACTATATCAAAGGGCTGTCGCTACTCGGCGGGGAACCTTTCGAATATGTCAATCAACAGGGACTGCTGCCTTTGCTTCGACGTTTTAAGTCTCTGTACCCACAGAAGGATGTGTGGTGCTACACAGGCTATGATTTTGAAAAAGATATACAGGAAAAAATGATGGTGATGTGGCCGGAGACACGTGAATTGCTCCGCTACATCGATATACTGGTCGACGGAGAATTCGAAATGGATAAAAAAGATTTATCCCTCCGCTTCCGCGGCTCCTCCAACCAGAGAATCATTAATGTCAAGCGTTCGCTTGCAGAAAGCAAAATTTGTCTGGAGGAGGAATTTTACAAATGATTACCCATATGCAGGTAAATGTTAAGAAATTAAACGAAAACTCAGTACTGCCAACCTACGGTTCTGCCAACGCTGCCGGTGCCGATTTGTATGCATGTATCGATGCGCCACTTACGATTGCACCACATGAGACGGTGATGGTTCATACCGGACTTGCCATGGAGATTCCAGAAGGTTATGCGGGACTTGTCTATGCCAGAAGCGGGCTGGCTGCCAAGCGTCATCTGGCTCCTGCGAATAAAGTCGGTGTTGTCGATTCCGATTACCGTGGCGAGTTTATGGTTGCTCTGCACAATCACAGCAACGAGCCACAGACGATCGAGCCAAAGGAGCGTATCGCACAGCTTGTCATCACACCCTATATCGTTGGTGATTTCGCAGAGGTTGACGAATTAGAGGAAACCGAACGCGGTGCCGGTGGTTTTGGTTCCACCGGACGATAAGATACTATTTCAACAAATGGGTGCACTAAACAAGTGCACCCATTTGTTTCTGTTTCATTTTCTGAATATCTGCTGTCATATCCCGCACAGCAAACACAACCGCGGTCACATGCCCCTGTGTATCCCAGCATTGTGGTGTCAGAATCGAGCAGGAAGAAATTCCCAGATCATTCTCTGAGACAAATGTAATATAGGATTCTCCCTTCAAACGCTCATCCAGGTCTGACAGATTGACAAACTTTTGATAAGCGACCCTATACGCCTGTCCCACGAAATTCTGAACGTAGCTTTCCAGCATGGCTCTTGCAGTTGCCTGTTTCTGAAGCACCGCACCGACTTCGCCCGGCATTTTGATGGCCTCCCACTCGCCCGTATCCAGGTGAATCAGAAGATTCAGCTTATAAATACTTCCAACTGCGTTGATGATCCGAAACTGCTTCTGCATCTCCCGCATCGTATTCTGTGCCAATCGGTTTCGCAAAAACGCAAGCACCAGCAGGAAAAAGATATAGACTGACGTACTAAACGCCAGAATCGTCGTCCGTGTCGCAAACACCTGTCCGGGCGGATATATCGCATACATTTGGTAATTCTTATACCGCATCTGTTTTCCGAACCAGCACTTACCCTTATATTTTAATTTCGTGATTTTTCCGTTTTCCCATGCATTTTCGTCTGTGATGTCGATAGGACAACCAATCACCGATTGTCCCTGTACATGCTTCTCATTTGTATTCAGCACAATTTCACCGTTCGTAATAATCACCATGCTATCCATCTTGAATTGATGTCCGGAAAGCATCGTATCGAGAGAGATTTCATTTACGCCCATTGGGCGAAGCTCTACCTCATGATAACAAAGAATCAGTCCGGTCACATCCTCTCTTGCGACGACTGCAAAATCATATGTCTTTTCTCCGATCTGCAGCCGTTCCATATAAGATTTTTCCGGATGCTCCAGAATCTGCGATACGGAATCATTTTTCAGTTCCTTCTCAAACAGGATCTGTGCATCTTCTCCGCTGAAAAGAACGCAATTCCCTGCTTTGTCTGTCACGACAACCCCAGTGAGATTCTCATCCACCACATACGCATCCAAAATGTCCTTGTGAATTGCCACCCCATACTGCTCATACATTGCAATCGAGATTGCCTTTTCCTGCAGATTGACCAGATTCTTCGTCTTATCATCGCTCACATAATTGTCGTACCGTTCACAGGTCTGACGTGCATATAGCAGTGTCTCATCTGCCACGCCACTGACCGTATGCTTTGCCATATAGGTTGTGAGCAAAAAAATAAATGTCAGTAATAAAACTCCCGCCACGGTTGGAATCAATCTTATCACGACATTTTTCTTCGCATGTTTCGTATGTTTCACCATCATTTATCCCCCCTACGATATAATTGGTGCTTTTTCTTTTGTCCCCGCACCAATTATATGTCATGATGTGCCAGCTGTCTACCATTAATTTACAACCCCCCCCGGAATTTTACATTCCGAGGGACACAAGAGAAGAATGGCTTTTACTCCAGATTTAACTTATGCTTGCAGGTAAGTGTCGTAGCCACAGCCAGCACTGCAATTCCGACAACCTCCATGATCATTGCAGATGACAGCACAACCAGATACTGTTTCGCCGATGAGGAAATCTGCTCCATATACCCCTCAATATCCGCTTTTGTCAGAATCTCTCCAAGAATCACAACCAACACGCCATACAATATTTCCAACAATGCATAAAATACAACAGACCATACACGTTTGCCCTTTGTGAATGCATGCCCGAACGAATAAGCTGCATTGATCGTCCAGATCGTAAACAACACGCCAAACCACATCGTAAGTATCAACAGTGCTCCATCGAATACGATGATTCCTCTATCTAATGTCGTGCCAAACATAGAAACCAGATTCTGTACAAATCCGATGAACTCATTAAACACATTGAAATTTCCGGTTGCAACACAGATTGCAAGTCCATATATTGCAACAAGCCATGCTACCATAACAAGATCACAGATCAGTCTGGCAATGATGAGTGTTGACTCCTTGACCGGCAATGTATGTGTCAGATATCCCTGATCCTTGAAGAACCGGTTCCGGAAATCCATACACGGAAGCAGAATCACCAGAATAACAACCGCAAACATTGCAAAGGCGAACATTACATCGACCAGCTTTACAAACACTGCAAATGCCGTACCTCCGACCATGTTGTACAGCTTATCCAGTCCCAGCACAAGGCAGGCAAACAGCATCACGCCAGCAGATAACATGCCCGCAAAAGCGGAACGGTTTACAAATTCATTTTTTATACATTTTCCTAGCATCGAAATACCTCCCTGAATATCTCATCGATTGACTGTCCTTTTTCTGCCCGCAGTGCATCCGCATCCTTCTGACAGATAATCTCTCCCTCCTTGATGAAGATGACTTCATCCAATATGTTCTCAATATCTGAAATCAGATGTGTGGACAGCAGAATTGTCGCTTTCTCATCGTAGTTTGTAAGAATCGTCTGCATGATATAGTCTCTGGCTGCCGGATCGACACCCGCGATCGGCTCATCTAAGACATACAATCTTGCCCGGCGGCTCATCACCATAATCAACTGTACCTTCTCTTTGTTACCCTTCGACAGCTTCTTCAAGGTCATATCCGGGTCAATATTCAAGAGCTTCATCATGTCATATGCACGCGTCTCATCGAAATCCGCATAGAAATCCTTGAACATATTGACAAGTTGACGGATCTTTAAGTACTCGTTGAAATACGTCCGTTCCGGCAGATACGATACAACCGCCTTTGATTCCGGTCCCACCTCGTGTCCACAGATACGGATACTTCCTTTCTCTGGCTGCAGCAGACCAACCAGCATCTTGATGAGTGTCGTCTTACCACTTCCGTTCGGTCCCAGCAGACCAATGATCTTTCCTTCCGGCAATATCAGGTTCAGGTTCTCAAATACAGTTTTCGAGATACCGTATCCTTTCTTCACGCCGGATACTTCTACTAAATTACTCATGTGCTCCCTCCTCGTGTAAATATCCTTTCAATACTGTTACAATCTCACCATCTGCATATCCAAGTGTTCTCATGCTATCCACAAATGCCTGTATATGCTTCTGACTCAGCTCCTCTCTCATACTCGTTCCTCCTGCCTTTGGTTCTGCTACAAATCGCCCTGCCGTCCGCTGGGAATAGAGCACGCCTTCGCGCTCTAACTCCGAAAGTGCTTTCTGCATCGTATTCGGATTCACACCTGCGGTCAACGCCAGCTCCCGTACTGCCGGAACCTGATCGCCCGGCTTCAGGATACCCTGTGCGATCTGCATCTTTATCGCATCCACGATCTGTAGATAGATCGGGGATTCATTGTTAAACTTCCACGCCAATCTTTGTTCCTCCTTTTTGTATTATTGTATTATCCGAGTAGTACAATAATACAGTAGTACAGTTTTGTCAAGTAGTTTTTATAAAAATATGCAAAACATTTTTCATAATTGCTTTTATATAAAAAAAGAAGCCATCCGCATACACAGATAGCAGGTGGTTTATTTTTCTGTCTATACAAAAAATCGAGCAGGTTAACACCTGCTCGTTATAAAATAATGTTAGACTGTATTCGAATTTAAGAAGAACAATTAAACTATTATATTTTCATTACCCAAACAATCTCTTCAACCAATTCCAAATATCTGACTGCAATAAAATAATTTATACCCCCTTTCTTAATTGCTCTATAAAAGCTTACACTTCACATAACATTTTCTTACTTTGGATGTTGTTTTAAAATCTGATAACTATTTTTATATGAAAACACCAGCCAAGCAAGCCATAACCATAACAACAATTCCACATAATAACTGCTATACAAAAATAAGCATATCAAAACCGCACCCAATATTCCATTTGTTTTTTTGCTCCTCACTCTAAAACAATCTAACAAAACATAAATACTAAACAATATAAATAGCGCAACATATTTAACACCTATTTGTACCGCTTCTACACCTATACACATACCATAAATTATCAACGTCAACAGAATGCATGCCATTTTCACACGTCGCTTAGTTTCTGTTAAGGTATCCCCACTGTTCCAGACAGCCACAAGCAACACTATCATACCAATACAAAAATTCACATTGGCACAGTACCGATGATACAAATATGATACACTCGGTTTGATATGGAATCTTAGTTTTTCATCAACCGTCACTGGATATTCTACTTCTACATTTCCTTTCAAATCCCCACTCTGTTTTATACGGATTACCTCTGTTCCCGGCTTTTCTGCCTTCACCATGCAGCCTTGAAAATCCTTATGATTCCATGCCAATCCGATGATTACATATTCATGCTCTATCGTTAAATCTGCATACGGATAGTAACTAGACAAATCCTCACATACAACCGTCGTGCTCGTTTCCTCTGGAATATATGCATAAAACGTCTTCTTTGGTGCAAATATATATGCAAGATTACATACGATCCCACATATCGCAAAAATTATTACAGCTCTGCGCACTGTCTTTTTTGCAAATGCATCCCTGACACAACGCCATACACTTACCCGTTGTTCTATCTTACCTGTCAATATCAGGTATATCACAACTGATGCAATATGCAGGTATATTATAATAGTCGTTTTATCTGCCTGTGGGAACAACCGAATTAACATCTTACATATGCTGACTCCTGCAAACAAAAAACTCTCTGAAACAACTACATTTTTAATCATTGTATAAACCATACAACACGCAAGCAACACAGGCATCCAGTTGATCAGCCTTGGCACCCACAGCCACGGAATAATTGTATAGCGTACAGTTTCCGTTGTTTGATTCCTTACAACTGTGGAAAATATGTTATAATCCTGCACAGAAATACCAACGATCAAAATATATGTAACAATATACATTATGGTACAATAAATAATTTTTCTTTTCATGTTTAATATATACTTAAGATATTACTAAAGTAACTAATCTTTTTTTCAAAACTAACAAGTTTAATATAATATCCCTTACCCCATGAACATATCCTACAATATGTATCATATTTGCCGTCTTCATAGATTTTATATATTCCTGTAATCGTAAAAAAATGTGATTTTATTTTCTGATTAACAGGATATAAAGCCCCCGCATTGTTTTTATAAAGTTGTAATGGTTCCCTTGGTGAATAATACGATGCAACAACTGGTATATTATCATCAAGCATATTAATAATGCCATATTTTATATTATCTCCATCATAACTTTGTGCCCAATTAACTCTATATTCAGCACCATTATTATTTAACGTTATACGAAGTCCTTTTTCCATAGTTTTCGGAAAAACTCCAAAAACACGGTCTATTTTATATGTCTCAAATTTTTTATTCACAAATTTTTTATAGCTATCATTTGTATATGCGCCTGCATTTTTTTTCAAAATACCTGCATCACTTATCTGATAAGCGTGTGTATCTAACAAATACAACTCTAGATCACTCATTGCAATAAGACCGCATCCGTTGTCTTCTATATTCTTATTCTCATTTTCCCACCATCCTTGATTTCCCCCCATCAAACAGTTTCCATTAGGATCTAATATAGACACATAATTATACTTTTCCAAATATGCAATATCAACTATATCTTTGCTGAATGGTTTTTCATCAATAGTATCTGGAATACCATCCCCATCTGAATCTTTTTTCCCCGGATGACTCTTCATATGCGCAATAGTACACGAGTATAAATTACCATCCACGTAAACAACTTCTTGAGTAGGCACCCCTCCTAATTCGTCATAATCACTAATCCCATCTCCATCTGAATCTACAAGATTAGGATCTGTATATACAATTTTGTTATTGGACAGTTTTATTCCATTAATTTCATATATATCATATATTCCATCTCCATCACTATCCTTCATATCTATATTATCAACAGTTTCTTTTTGAAGGTTTTCCATCACTTTTATCAAATCTTCAGACCTTGCTGCATAATAATAATTCCCACCTGTAGTATATGCCAGATTTTCCATCACTCCCGAAATTCCACTTGCAACATTAACACAATAAATAACTATATTATTATCATTAGCACACGTTATAATGTTTTTGGACTCAGATACGTCCCCATCACATATTAAAATTATCATTTTTTCATTATCTGATTCCTTATTAATTAATTCAGTAATAGGCGTTTGCGAAACGCCAAAAGCCGCATAAATACGGCATTTTTT
>DJEI01000092.1 GCA_002431865.1 Lachnospiraceae bacterium UBA5902 | reverse complement strand
AGGTCACTTCATATTGTCTCCTAATGGTAAATTGTTTATGGCTTGTATTATAGCACGATATACTGTATACAGTACACTAGGAAAAAGACGCGTTTTAAAAAATATAATTAAGTCAAAAAGTACATTTAAAAAATAAAAGTAAGAAATGAAAAAATATGTTGACATCACAAGACTTGACCTTTATATTAGCGGCTAAGGAACGGACAAACAGAAGAAAATAAAGTTCGAATCCTTAGACCTCTATTGTATACAGTATTTCAAATACAGAAATACGTAAAACCAAGGAAGAAAGGATGATGTTTATGAGAAAAAAGATGACAGCATTGGTGATGTCTCTCGCAATGATGGCTACGCTTTGTGCCGGATGTGGAGATAAGAAAGAAGAGACAACCACCACAGAGGCAACGACAACTGAAGCAAGCACAGAGGCGACAACGACAGAAACTGCAACCGTCGCAGAAGCAACCGCTTCCGATTCAGATTCCGGAGAGTATCTGACGGGAAACGAGGGGATTTATGAAGGAGAACATTTTATCGTAGGTATGTCTGTTGGATATACAAACTTTGAAGAGTATGATGCAACAACGGGCGAACCAGTCGGTTTGGATATTGATATTTTGAATTATATGGCTGAGGATCTTGGATTCACATATGAGATCTCTGATATGAAGCTTCCACAGATTGTTGCCGGTTTACAGGCAGAGCAGTTGGATCTTTCTATTTCTGGTATGTATGAAACAGAAGAGCGTACTAAGGTTATAGATATGTCAGAAAGTTATCTGACAGCAAAGTCAGCCATGCTGATTCGTGCGGAGGATGCCGACACAATTAAGTCAACGGCAGATCTGAATGGAAAGACGGTATGTTGTGACGTTGGAGAGGCTTATTATGAATCCGTGCTTCCAACAATCGAAGGCGCAACTGTTGTAGAATTTGATGACAATGCATCTTGTATCATGGCTGTTCTTGGTGGACAGGCAGATGCGAGAATCATTGATGGTGGTGGTGCAAAGAATATCTGCGAGGAATATGATGGTCAGCTTACCTACTTTATGCTGGATGATTCCATGATTGCAGGTATTGATGGAAACCACTATTCTATGGGATTTGTAAAGGGATCTCCGATGAAGGCAGTCTTCGATGCAGAGATTGAGAAGATGAAGAAAAACGGAGAGCTGAAGAAGATTATTGATCAGTGGTTAGGCGAGGGTATGTACGACTTCGACTAATTTACACGAAGAAAAATAACTACGCTGCTAATGAAGGGAGATTTGCTATGAAATTAAAATTAGATTTTTCCAGTTTGTGGGCGTATCGGATGAGCTGGGTAAAAGGTCTTGAGAGCACATTACTGGTTACCTTGATTGCATTAGCGGTAGCAGTTGTAATCGCACTCATTCTGGCTGCATTCCGCTTATCAAAGATTAAACCATTGAACTGGATTGCATCCATTTACTTGTCGATATTCCGTGGTGTGCCACAGATTGTACAGATCATGTTCATCTATTTTGGTATCCCGCAGTTAACTGGACATAAGTTTGCACCATTTGTAGCAGGCTGGCTTGCACTTGGCTTAAATGCCGGTGCATTCATGTCCGAGCTGTTACGAGGTGGTATACAAAGTGTTGATTATGGACAAAAAGAAGCGGCTGTCGCAATGGGAATGTCGGGGGCAAGGATACAGTTTGGTATTGTGATTCCACAGGCAATCAAATCGATTTTGCCGGGGCTGATCAATGAAGTCATTGCACTGCTCAAGGGATCTTCTTTGATCTATGCGATCGGTGCAGCAGAACTGATGCGAAATACCCAGCTTGTTATATCATCAACATTCCGTAGCTTTGAATGTTACATTATCATAGGTGTTATTTACTGGATATTGGTTACAATTTTGACAACCATCGGTAGAAGAGTAGAAAGGTGGGTGAACAGAAGTGGTCAACGTTAAGGATGTGTATAAAAGATTTGGAGATTTAGAGGTCCTGAAAGGTATATCACTTGAAGTAAAACAGGGAGAGGTCGTATCCGTGATCGGCTCTTCCGGTTCTGGAAAATCCACGTTACTCCGCTGTATCAATCGTTTGGAGGAAGTAACTTCCGGAGAGATATATTTTGAGGATCAGGAAATCACGGGAGATAAAAAGAATGTGCGGGAACTGCGCAGTAAAATTGGAATGGTATTTCAGAACTTTAATTTGTTCAAGCATATGACGATTATGAAGAACATGATTTATACCCAGATGCATGTGAAGAAGATTCCGAAAGAAGAAGCCATCGAGAAAGCAAAGGTACTGCTGGATCGTGTGGGTCTGTTGGATAAGGCGGATGTGTATCCGGTTACATTATCCGGTGGTCAGCAGCAGCGTGTTGCAATTGCGCGGACACTGGCGATGAATCCGGAAGTGATCTTATTTGATGAGCCGACTTCCGCACTAGATCCAGAGATGGTCGGAGAAGTTCTGGATGTAATAAAGGATTTGACGAAGACGGGTATCACGATGATCATCGTCAGCCATGAGATGGCATTTGTCCGCGAGGTTTCAGACCGGGTTGTGTTTTTGGAGCAGGGAGTATTGATTGAAGATGCTCCGGCAAAAGAGTTTTTTGATCATCCAAAGACAGAGCGGGCAAAAGCCTTTTTGGAAAAGATGTTATAAGTTATTTTGGGAAGAATGGAGATGAATGACTATGGCAATGGTTGCTAGACCATATGAAGGATTGAATTCAGTCAGCCGATTATTTTCGGCAGAAATAGAACCATCGTTTTTTGATGCTGCAAAAATGGAAGCGTACTGGGGCGCACATTGGGGCGTGAACAGTGAGTATGGAAAGCTGAAAGCGGTCTATATGCATCGACCGGGAGAAGAGCTCACAACGATGACAACGAAAGATTATGATCCCGAAAGAGATGCATTGATCGGAGAAAATTACAGTTACTACTGGCGTGGACATGAGGCACCGAATATTGAAAAGGCGCAGGCACAGCATGATTATTTTGCGGATGTGATTCGTTCTTATGGAGCCGAGGTTGTCTATACAAAGGATAACCCAATCTATCTTCGGAAGACTGTCAATACGCGAGATGTGGCAGCGGCTGTTCCGGGCGGAGTGATCATCATGCGACTGGCACCACATATGCGCCGCGGGGAGGAACTGGTTGCCACGAGAACGCTTGGGGGACGCGGTGTTCCGATTCTGCACACGATAACAGGTACAGGCATTATGGAAGGTGGCGGTGTGCTGGTTATGGATTCCCATCACGTGGCAGTTGCGCATTCGCACCGTTGTACGCAGGAGGGCATTGACCAGTTGAAGATGGTTCTGAATCCGATGGATATTGAGGTGATTCCGGTACCGGTTGGCGGTTACGCAATCCATATTGACAGTCTGGTATCGTTCATTGGACCAAAGATGGCACTGATCAACACGGAAAAATTGCCATATTTTTTTATCGAGCGTCTGCAGAAAATGGGATATAAGCTGATCGAGGTGGAGCCGGATGAAGGCTGGGCGATTAACTGCTTTGTGTTGGAGCCGGGCGTGCTCTGCATGATCGAGGGATATCCGAAGACAAAGGCAAAGCTGGAAGCAGAGGGCATCAAAGTCATTCCGATTCCGTGGGATGAGAACATCCGTAGTGGCGGCGGTCTGCACTGTGGTACCTGTCCGCTTATGCGGGAATATGTGTAGATGGCAATCGTGGTTGATCAGGTTAAACTGTAAAATTGAGAGAGTCATATTCAGGAGACAATATGAAGTGACCT
>DJEI01000078.1 GCA_002431865.1 Lachnospiraceae bacterium UBA5902 | reverse complement strand
GCGGCTGTTATGGCAAAGGCATCTGTACTCTATGCAGAATACGATGCAGATTTTGCAAAGAGCTGTCTGGATGCGGCAACGAATGCGTATGCATTTTTGGAGGCAAATCCGGATATGAAGGGATATGAGAATCCAGAAGAGATCGTAACAGGTGCATATGATGATACACATCTTGCAGACGAGACACTTTGGGCTTCTGCGGAGTTGTATATTGCAACAAAGGATGAAAAATATTTAACTGCAACAAAGACAGC
The DNA here is from genome assembly GCA_002431865.1 of Lachnospiraceae bacterium UBA5902. Lineage (GTDB taxonomy): Bacteria > Bacillota > Clostridia > Lachnospirales > Lachnospiraceae > Coprococcus_C. The sequence goes on along the minus strand of DJEI01000078.1, from coordinate 9,708 downwards.
ACTTGACAGCAACTATCTGACAGGCTTTGGCTGGGCAGATATTGGAAGCTATGCGCTGTATGATCTGGCAAAGGCAGACGGCGTAGATGCAGATGTAGCCAAGGCAGCGAAGGAAAAGCTGCTTGCGGATGCAGATGAGACACTTTCAAAGGCTGAGGCAGAAGGCTTCTTCACAGGCATGGGTGTGACATATCCATGGGGAAGTAATATGACGATCGCCAACAATGGTATGGAGCTTCTCGCAGCAGCAAAGCTGACAGGCAATGCCAAGTATACAGAATATGCGCAGAAGATGCGTGATTATATCTTTGGTGTGAACCCAACTGGATACTGCTATGTAACAGGATATGGTTCCCTGACACCGAATGCAACACACCACAGACCTTCACAGGTATTAAAGGAGACTATGCCGGGAATGCTGGTTGGTGGTGCGAACAATAACCTGGACGATCCGTATGCCAATGCCGTTCTCTACGGAATTGCGCCGGGACGTGCGTATGTGGATAATGAGCAGTGCTATTCATGTAATGAGGTTACGATTTACTGGAATTCACCATTGATCTATCTGCTCACAGGCTTAAATTAGAAGAAAAGGATTAGGGTAGTACATTGATTCAGTTTATAAAGAAGATTCTTGCCAATGAAAAAATGCGATATCTGATTGCGGGGGGCTGCACGACAGCCGTTAATCTGGTAACATTCTTCCTGCTGCGGGTAATTACACCAATTTCAAGAAATACATGCAATGCCATAGCAATCGCTATGGCTATTGCTTTTGCATACTTTGCAAACAAATTCTTTGTATTTCAGAGTAAGAAGAAGGGATTTTATGCAACTCTGGTAGAGGCTGTACAGTTTGCAGGTGCCCGTCTCGTATCTATGGTTGTAGAAATTCTTGGGCTGGCGATCCTGTGTGATACATTTCGAATCCATGAACTGGCATCCAAGCTGCTTGTACAGGTCATTGTACTGGTATTGAACTATGTGTTCAGCAAGCTGATCGTGTTCAAGGAAAAGAAATCATTTCACGAGAATATACAGGATAACTGGTGCTATTATCTGTCGTTTGCGATCGTTGCAGTCGTCATGCTGGTTGTCTGTATTGCAGAACGGATTGCGCCGTTTGGTGAGAATTCCCTGACACTGGTAGACAGTGTGCATCAGTATCTGCCGTTTTTCTCAGAACTCAGAGACAAGCTTCTGCATGAGAGAAGTCTTCTTTATACATGGAATGTAGCACTTGGCTCGAATTTCGTATCGCTTGCGGCGTATTACCTGATGAGCCCGTTTAATCTATTGTTGCTGCTTTTTGGCAAGGAACAGATTGCGGCGGTTACATGTTTCCTGATGTGCTTAAAGATTGCACTCACAGCCGTTGCAATGGTACATTTCTTAAGTTACAAGGACGGCGGGAAGAAACGCAATTTCCTCATCGTGGCAATCTCCGTTGCCTATGCCTTCAGTAATTATGTGATCGGTTACAACTGGAACACGATGTGGCTGGATTGTATTATGATCTTCCCGCTTATCATGCTGGGCTTCCGGCGGATGCTTGAGGAGAGAGATCCAAAGCTGTATGTGCTGTCCCTGTTCTATGCACTTTATTGTAATTATTATATTGGATATATTATCTGCCTGTTTCTTGTGTTGTGGTTCTTTGTCTATGAGCATAAGACAGTGAAGCGTTTCTTCATAAATGGAATCCGGTTTGCAGTGTATTCCCTGTTATCCGGCGGTATGGCTGCATTTATCCTGCTTCCTGCATATTATGGAATCATGGCGACAGCGGCAGGAGATATGGCAATTCCAAAAGGAACCTGGTATGGAAATATCTTTGTGATGCTGCGGCAGCTGCTTGTATTTACAAAGCCGATCACGAATCAGATTTATGATGGCGGTGTGAATCTGTACTGCGGTATGCTGGCGGTTCTGACGATGTTCCTGTATCTGTTCGTAAAGGAACATCCGTGGAAGAAGTTCCGAAAATATGCGCTGCTTGTGCTGCTCATGATCAGCTTTAATCATGAGACGCTGAATTATATCTGGCATGGCATGCATGACCAGTATGGAATCCCGAACCGTTTCTCATTTGTGTTTATATTTGTATTGCTTGTTATGGCATATGATGCGGTGCAGTCGATTACAGAGATCGATATTTATTTTGTGATTTCATCGATTTTGCTTGCGGGTGCGTTTGTATTTGCGTGTAAACAGCAGGCGGGTGCGACGATTGGAAAATATACATTGCCGGCGAGCCTTGTGCTGCTGGTGATCTATGGCGTGACCTGTTGCCTGCGGACGTCGAAGAAGATTACGCATGTGACTTACATTTCGGTGATTGGAAGCGTCTGTCTGGTCGAGCTTGTGGCAAATGCGGCATATGGATTTATGGACAACGGATATTGTCATTACAAACAATATTATGAAACCAGCCCGGCAGTGACGGAAGCAAATGTGCGCGTGCGGGAGCTGGCAGAGAAAGAACAGGCAGGCTTTTATCGTTCGGAACTGATGAATTACACGGTGCTGGATGAAGCAAGCTGGCATAACATGCCGAGCGTCAGCACGTTCAATTCAACGGTTATGGGACCGGTTGTTACCACGATGGGCAGGCTTGGATTTTATACCGGTGCAAATGAATTTTTGTATCGTGGTTACACACCGTTTACAAATGCAATTTTCAATATCCGGTATCTGCTGGAGCGGCCGGGCGATCTGAATAATTTCGATTATAATTATAAAGAGACGGTGGATAACGTATCCATCTATGAGAATCCGTATCCGACTTCCATTGGATTTGCGGTGAGCAATAATGTCAAGGACTGGGATCAGAGCCGTTACACTGCGATGATCGCACAAAATACACTGGCATATGATATGACCGGCTATGGCGGGTTCTTCCAGGACGAGTATCCGGCAATCAGCGTGACGAGTGATACGGCGAAAGTCAGTTATGCGAATAATCAGGTCAGCTTTACGGCAAATGCATCTGGCCCGATGTATTTTATGCTGAGCTTTACTGCGGATCATGCAGGCGATTATTATGTGAACTGCCGTGGTAATTATGTGACGAAGATCCGGTTTTATAAGAACGGACAGGAAATCGCATATGACCGTTATCAGATCCAGATTTTCCATCTGGGACAGCTCGAAGCGGGTGATTACATTTCCATTGAATACGAATACAGCAATGTCAGTGGTTCTGAAGTGGCACCGTTTTATGTGGCAACCTTCCATCAGGATGTGTTTGAAAATGTATATCGGGAATTGACGAACCATATGCTGGAGGTCGAAACGGTAAAGGATGGTTATGTCTATGGCACGATTGAGATGCCGGAGGATAAGACACTGTTCACAAGCATTCCTTACGATGAAGGCTGGACGGTAAAAGTCGATGGGAAAAAGGTAGATTACTATAAAGTCGCGGGGGCATTTATCGGTGTGGATATAGATGCCGGTACACATACCGTCGAATTTTCCTATATGCCGCAGGGCATGCTTTTGGGCATTGTGATTTCTGTGATCTGCATGGTTTTATTGTTGATTTCCCTGCAGGTGGAAAAGAAATTAGAGGTGCGGAGAATCGAGAAGGCGGAAGCACGGGAAGAGAATGAAAAAGCAGGCGAAAAACTTGCAGAAGAGGTCGAGACAGATATTGAAAATCTCGAAAATGTATAGTAAAATGTTGATAAATAGGGGGTGTTATGTACATGGAAAAACTGGCAAAATTAGGGTGGCAGAAACTAATCATTATTGCAGCGGCGCTGGATATCGTACTCGGAATTATATTTGGCACGATTTTTAAAGCGGTTCCGGCGGGAATCATTGTTGGCGTGCTGGCTGCGGCAGTCACGGGAGTGATTGTGTTTGCGCTTGGTGGCGGTGTTGTGGCAGGCCACACAAAGGGTGACAAATACAAGAAGCTGTTCATGAATCTTCCGATTGGATTTGCACAGGCAAAGATCATCACAGATTCGCTTGGAAACAGTATAGGGTATTGCATTCAGGAAGCAAATGAGCGGTTCGGAAGTTACTTCAATCTGGATGTATCTGATTACCAGGACAAGATTCTTGGTGAGAGCAAGATCGAAGTGTTACAGGATATTAACGCATGGTTTACTGCGTATAATACTTCCGGAACCAAAGAAGGCGACTTCATGGACGTGGAAATCACAATGGAGAAGCTTGGTAAAGTATTTAATACAGTGATGTATAAGTCTGAAGCGGATTATATCAATATGGTTGTTATTGATATTACGGATCAGAAGGAGACAGAGAATAAGCTGTCCGCAGCGATCGAGGATGCAAATGCAGCCTACAAGACACAGGCAGAGTTCCTTGCCAATATGAGCCACGAGATCCGTACGCCAATCAATGGAATCCTTGGTATGTTACAGCTTACGCTGATGGCAGATGATCTGCAGGCAGATTACCGTGATAACCTGCTTACCGCAAAGGGATGTGCAGATAACCTGCTCCGCCTGATTAACGATATTCTGGATATCAGCAAGCTGGAAGCTGGCAAATATAACCTGAAGGAAGAAATCTTCGATGTGCGCGCAGCCATTGAGGAGACAGTCGCTGCACAGGTACCGACAGCGACAAACAAGGGACTTGCCCTTGACTGCACATTTGGCAATAACATTCCAAAGCTTGTAAAGGGCGATGGGCAGAGAATCCAGCAGATTCTGAATTGTTTGCTTTCCAATGCATTAAAATTCACATCTGAGGGAAGTGTAAGGGTAAAGATTGCCGCAATTGATGCAGAAAAAGAGAATATCAACCTGCGTATCGCAGTTGCAGATACTGGAATCGGTATCTCAGAGAAGAACATGGACAAGCTGTTTATCCGGTTCTCACAGGTTGATGGTTCTGATACAAGAAAGTATGGCGGTTCCGGACTTGGGCTGGTTATCTCCAAGCAGATCGCAGAGCTGATGGGTGGTAACATCAGTGTTCAGAGTAAGGAAGGTATCGGTTCTACCTTTATTGCAGAGATTCCTCTGAAGGTTGTGAAGGCAGCCGAGGTGGAAGCGGCTAAAAACGTAGAAGAGAAAGAAGATGCCGCAGTATTTTCCATCAATGCACACAGCAAGGCACGTATCCTTGTGGCAGAGGATGAGCCGGTCAATCAGCAGGTTATCGGTAAGCTGCTCGGTATGGCGGGATTTTCCTATGATATTGCAGAGAATGGTGAGAAGGCAATTGAACTGTTCAAGCAGAAGGAATATGATGCAGCGCTCTTTGATGTGCAGATGCCGGTTATGGATGGTATCGCAGCAACACAGCAGATCCGGGAGATCGAGCAGAAAGAACACAGAAAACGTCTTCCGATCATTGCGGTTACAGCGAGAGCGATGTTTGGTGATAAGGAACGAATCTTAGAGAACAAGCTCGATGATTATATTGCAAAACCATATAATCTGAACACAGTAGTTGAGACACTCAACCGATATATTGATAAAAAAGAGGATTAGTGAGTTGTTCACGAAAAATTAAACGTTTTTTCATATATGTTGGTTGACTGGATATCTTTTTAGTGATACAATTTCGGTGGTTTTGGGTGGATAACCACCCTGAATTAATAAAAAGCAAAGGAAGGAAAATTTAAGATGGCAAACATTGATTTAACCAAGTATGGTATTACTGGAACAACAGAAATCGTTCACAATCCTTCATACGAACTTTTGTTTGAGGAAGAGACAAAGGCTTCAAACGAGGGTTATGAGGTTGGACAGAACACAGAATTAGATACAGTTAATGTTATGACAGGTGTATTTACAGGACGTTCTCCTAAAGATAAGTACATCGTTATGGATGAGAATTCTAAGGATACAGTATGGTGGACAACAGATGCATACAAGAACGACAATCACCCAATGTCAGAAGAGACATGGGCAGTTGTTAAGGATCTTGCGAAGAAAGAGCTTTGCAACAAGAAGCTTTATGTTGTAGATGCATTCTGTGGTGCAAACAAGGATACACGTATGGCAGTTCGTTTCATCGTTGAGGTTGCTTGGCAGGCTCACTTTGTAACAAACATGTTCATCAAGCCTTCTGAGGAAGAGCTTAAAGATTTCGAGCCGGATTTCGTTGTTTACAACGCATCTAAGGCTAAGGTTGAGAACTATGCAGAGCTTGGTCTTAACTCTGAGACATGTGTAGCATTCAACATTACATCTAAGGAGCAGGTTATCATCAATACATGGTACGGCGGAGAGATGAAGAAGGGTATGTTCTCTATGATGAACTACTATCTCCCATTGAAGGGTATCGCTTCCATGCACTGTTCTGCTAACTGTGATATGGAAGGTAAGCATACAGCTATTTTCTTTGGTCTTTCCGGTACAGGTAAGACAACACTTTCAACAGATCCTAAGAGACTTCTGATCGGTGATGATGAGCACGGTTGGGATGACAACGGTGTCTTCAACTTCGAGGGTGGATGTTATGCAAAGGTTATCGGACTTGATAAGGAGTCTGAGCCAGATATCTACAACGCAATCAGACGTGACGCTCTTCTTGAGAACGTAACAGTTGATGCGGCAGGTAAGATTGATTTCGACGATAAGAGCGTAACAGAGAATACGCGTGTTTCTTATCCAATTGATCATATTGAGAAGATTGCATCTAAGGTAAATGGCGTTTCCGCAGGTCCTGCTGCAGAGAACGTAATCTTCCTTTCAGCAGATGCATTTGGAGTACTTCCTCCAGTATCTATTCTGACACCGGAGCAGACAAAGTACTACTTCCTTTCAGGATTTACTGCGAAACTTGCTGGTACAGAGCGTGGTATCACAGAGCCTACACCTACATTCTCAGCTTGCTTCGGACAGGCATTCCTTGAGTTGCATCCTACAAAGTATGCAGAGGAGCTTGTTAAGAAGATGGAGAAGAGCGGAGCTAAGGCTTACCTCGTAAATACCGGATGGAACGGAACTGGAAAGCGTATCTCTATCAAAGATACCCGTGGAATCATCGACGCAATCTTAAACGGAGATATCAACAACGTTCCTACTAAGAAGATTCCTTACTTCGATTTCGAAGTACCAACCGAGTTAAACGGTGTAGATACAGGAATTCTTGATCCTCGTGATACTTATGCTGATGCTTCCGAGTGGGAGACAAAGGCTAAGGATCTTGCTGAGAGATTCCAGAAGAACTTCCAGAAGTACACAACAAACGATGCTGGTAAGGCATTGGTTGCTGCTGGTCCTAAGGCTGAGTAATTTAATCGCTTATAAATAAGGGTAACCCGCGTCTGATGACGCGGGTTATTTTTATCCCTGTCGTTGGGGAAGAATAGTCTGGCCTTGAGGATGTTACAGTTTTAGTATGAAATGCCATAGCTGCATACACTATACGACGTATTGCATTAAGAATCACGAAATGTTCTGATTAACAAGTTACGAGACGGACGCCACCGTTGCCGATTCGCCATCCATGGCTCAACGGCAACTTCCCTGAACATCGTGTTCAGGGATGGCTGTAAATCCACAGAACATTAAGTGATTCTAAAATGCAAACGTATGTATAGCGTATGCAGCTATGGCATTTTTCTACTAAAACTGTAATTCGCTTTTATAAGACCAGACTATTCTTTCCCATACGATATTCGCCACGCCCGAAGCCGATAATATATCGAAAAACGAAATATTTGACAAGCGATAATATATATGATATAGTCAAATAAATTCGAAAGGGGGGTATTCCCATGAACAGGGCAAAGCGGAAATATATGAAATTGTTGAAGGACTATTTTCCGTATGGAAGAGCGTGCAGGAAGAAGTTTCTGGTATCAATTGCTGAGGACATAGATCATTTCGTTCGAGAGCATGATTCATGCACTTATGACATGCTGGTGGGTGAGTTTGGTAAACCACAGGAAGTGATCTTGAATTATCAGAAGGAAATTGAAATATCAGATATACGGAATGTACGAAAAGCAATGGTGAAGCATGTTGGATTGGCAATAGGTGTGTGTTGTATATTGTTAGGAGCTGTTATATTTGCAACACCGAGTTTAAGAACCGAACGGAAAGACACCACTGGAGACAAGGTGGCAGATACAGAGGAAGAAGACTTTGACGAGGGCTATAGTGACTTGGAAAGAGAACTGCTTAGTCATAGTGGAAATTATTATGATGACTATGGAAATGTAGTATTAAAGGTAATAGATCCTATATCTGAAAATGGTGATTTTTCAGCATATATTTTAACCACAAGATTTCAGATGAATTGAAATGTTAATAAAGATGAAGGAGATGTAACAGATGAAAAAGATAAGAAAGCATATTGCGGGTATTATAATTTTATCGCTGGTAATGGTAATGGGCACCAAAACTTTTGCGGCGGAAACAAAGAAAGGTGTAAATGTAGATGTTAGCTGTGAGAAAATAGAAGGTGATGATGGATTTTGTGTAGATATTTCGGACAATAACGTTATGCGAGATTATGCAAGAAATTATAGAAAACCAATCACAGTTAGTTATAGTGGTGAATATGTCGCTTCAATTGTGGTTAATATATCATATTCTTATACGGATTCGTGGGTAACAATTACCTCTGGTTCTTGTTATGTTAGCGATGTAAAAAGCGGGTACGAAGTGTCGGATTTAAAAATGGATAAGAAGAATGGAAACCCAGCATATGCAACAGTTACTTATAAGGTAACAAATAAGTCGACAAAAGAATCTGCTAAATTTAAGGGACAATTTAAGATAAAAACAAATGGAGATGTAATTTGATTTTCAGATAGTAAGATACCTATAGTTAATACTCATGCATGAAATTTTTTGATTATAACAATGCTATCTGATATAAACCGAAAATAATAAATATAATGAATATATTTCTTGTTTTTTACAATCCAAAATGGTAAGATACATGGAATACGTTGTGAGGCAGATATATGGAAAATAAAAATATGTTTTACCGTGGCTATGTGGAATTACTTGTGTTGAAATTCCTTTCGGAGAAGGATTGTTACGGTTATGAAATTGTAAAAAGTGTAAAGCGTGCTTCGAAAGATAAGATCTCGTTGTCGGTGGGTACTTTGTATCCGACGTTATATAAGATGATTGATCAGAAGTACATTAGTGATTATAAGAAACAGACCGGTGAGCGGATGGTGAAAGTGTATTATCATCTGGAAGACGCGGGGAGAGAACGATTGGAAGCATTGGTTTCCGAGTACCGGGAATTCTCGCAGGTTATGAATGAAATCTTGAATCTGGAATAGAATATGAATGGATAAACGTAGGATGCGTATGAAATGACATATGCATCCTACGTTATTTTTTTGCCCGTAATGCCGCATATTTCCTTGCTTTTTCTAAATGTTCCAAACTTACGCTTTACATTTCCATAAAACCTGTGCTATGGTGGATGTGTTGTCGAGAATCGTTGTTCTGGCGTAGTTCGGTAACAGTCGGAGATACTCTTGTATATATTCATTTTCATCTATGAAATTATCCGTTATTTATTTTTAGTAACAGCAGATTGGTTGAGAAAAAAACAGGAAATATTTCGCTTGCAAAAGGAGGAGCGTATGGGAGAAGCAAAGAAATTGAACATCCGTATCGGACAGGTCAAGGATGTCAACAACCGGCAGGTATTCAGCAATCATGTACTTTGTGCGCAGTTTTTGCGCGACTATGCAGATCTGGATATCTTAAAGAATGTCCAGCCGGAGGACATTGAGGATGT
>DJEI01000022.1 GCA_002431865.1 Lachnospiraceae bacterium UBA5902 | reverse complement strand
GACGTTATCCGGCATCCTGCCCTATGGAGCCCGGACTTTCCTCACCTGCCTATGTGGCAGCCGCAATCACTTATCTGACTTACGCAGTGATTAGAGTACCATAACTTGAATATAGATTCAAGAAAAAATAAAATATTAGGAGGAAGAAACAATGGAATTATTAGAAGGATTAAAGACAAGAAGAAGTGTGAGACGGTATACGGACGAGCTGATCAGCCATGAGCTGTTTGAAGAGATTATTGACACAGCGAAGATGGCTCCGACATGGAAGAATACACAGACGCTTCGCTACATATTGATTCAGAATGAAGAAATTATAAAGAAAATCTGTGACGATTGTCTGCTTGGCTTTGAGCACAATGCAAAGACATTGTCCAAGTGTAAAAATCTGGTTGTGCTGACCCAGGTGAATGGCAGATGCGGGTATGAGAAGGATGGAAGCTTTTCCACAAGCAAAGGTACTGGCTGGGAGATGTTTGATGCAGGTATTGCGGCAATGACATTTAGTTTGGCAGCGTATGATAAGGGTGTTGGAAGCTGCATCATGGGTGTATTTGACGATGCAAAGGTTGCAGAGGCAATCGGATTGGAAGAGGGGAAGACGGTTGCAGCCTTGATTCCAATTGGATTTCCGAAATTTACACCGGATGCCACACCGAGAAAAGAGACGGCAGATTTGATCAGTTATATAGATTAGTAATAATGTGAGTTTTAGATATGATATTAAAGATAGCGGTATGCGATGACAATGATAAGGATATAGAGATCATAAACCGGGAACTCCTGCTGTTGGAAGAAAAAGCAAGGGAAAAGGGATGTACCTATCAGATACAGGCATTTAAAAGTGGAAATGATATACTGAAGAGCTTTGCACTTGTGCAGGACATGCATATTTTGTTTCTGGATATTGATATGCCTGGAATCGATGGGATGGAGATTGCGAAAAGGCTGGAGCAGACAGAACGCCGCGTGAAAGTAATCTTTGTGACAAACCATGCAGATATGGTATTTACCGCGATTCATTACAGACCATTCCGGTTTATCCGAAAGGAACGCCTTCACATAGAGTTGGAGGAGGCACTGCTTTGTGCGATTGAGGAGATTCGGGAAGAATCTTTGTATGGAGAGATATTCATAGAAAAAGACGAGGCGGAGATCCGGATCAGTGATATTACATATCTGGAAAGTCAGCGGCATTATGTGATTGTTCATTTTCGAAGGAAAGATGACCAGGTGATTCGCGCGAAGATATCAGATTTTTGCGAGCGGCTGGAGCGTTATGGGTTTGTGCGCACACATGTCGGATATATCGTGAATATCCGGGATATCTATTCAATCAATACAAAACGGGTGTTGCTGGATGACCGGACACCAATCCCGGTCAGTCGGAAATATACAGAGCATGTAAGAGAAATGCATGCAAAGTATGTCAGGAGGATGTACCATGCAATTTCTTAAAAGACTGGTTGTCGCGCTGGCGTGCGCTTTGACACTTGGATTGGCATGCCTGCTTGCACTTCTGATTCAGAATCCGGAGACAGAAGAGCATGAGCATACGTGGATTATCATCTTCTTAGTAGTACTGCTGTTGGCGGGAATCTTGATTGCAAGCTGTCTGTATACGATTTTCAAATCCCAGCATTATACGGTAGAAAACGAAATTCTGAACAAACAGCTCGACCATGAAGGAACGATGTATTCAAGAACGAGTGAGCTTTATGAGCGGACGAGACGGCTGAACCATGATTTGAAGTCTTATCTTCTGATCATTTTAGGCTATCTTGAAAATGCAGAATATGAACAGGCACGCTTGCATCTGGTAGAGATTTTGGACCGGCAGTTAAAGATGAATCTGATTCATTATGAATCGAGTGGAGAAATCAATGCTGTGTTGAACGACAAGCTGAGTTATGCGGAGCAGCATGCAATCACGCTTGATATGCATATCAGCGGAGAAGTGCCACGTGAGGATAGCATGAATGTTGCAATTCTGTTATCCAATTTGCTGGACAATGCGATGGAAGCTGCGGAGAAGGCGGAATTGCGCAAGGTGCGGCTTGAGATGTATGAAGAAAAGGGCATGTATTATATCGATATTATCAATACGGTAAATGCATCGGTGTTACATCATAATCCAAAACTGCAATCCACGAAGAAAGATAAACAACAGCACGGAATTGGGTTGAAGAGCGTCCGGCATATTGTAAAGCAGCTGGAGGGCAGCCTGCAGATGTTTGAAGAGGATGATGCATTTCATTCCTGTGTCTCATTTCCGATGCAAAAGGGTTGAAATATAAAATAAAAGCTTGTATATTAAAATGAGTTTTGCAAAAGACGGAATGAAATATAGAAGAAAGTAGACAAAAGCAATGATAGAAAAAGGAAGAACAGATCAGATTATAGAGCAGCTGATCGATAGCGTTGAGAATGGACAAAATGTTCCATTTGCGCCAGGTAAGGTATCGGTTAATAAAGAAGAGACAATACGATTGTTGCGGGAATTAGAAAATATCGTACAGGGCGAGCTGAAAATTTACCGGGAAGTCAATGACCGGAAAGGTAAGATTCTGACAGAGGCAAAGAAGGAAGCAGAAGAAATTCTGACGCAGGCGGAGCAGAGTGCCAGCCGTATCCGTGTGACAAAACGGATGTCCACACTTCCTGCATTTCATCCGGGCGATCTGGAGCCGGAGGACCGGGAAGCGTTGCGGACTGCTGGGGATATCTATGCGGCATCTTTGATCTACACAGATGAGATGCTCACGGAGGTAAATGATCTGTTGGCAGATTCATATGATCTGGTGAAACAGCAGTATGCGAAGATGGTGGAGACGTTGGAGGAAAAGACCCGGATCGTAGCAGAAAATAAAGCAGAGTTGATGGGCAATCTCAAGGAACTCAGCAAGGAAGAACGTTATGCACAGATTCTGGAGCTTGGACAGCTTCTCTCGAATGAGTTATATGATGAGAAAAACAAGGTGAAGCTTGCAGCGGCGAAAAAGAAACCTGTGAAATTGGAATATGAAGAAGAAACAGGAAAAGAAGAAAAGGAACGGAAGTCATGACAAGATATCCATATTATGAAAGAACCATTCATTATTATGAGACAGACCGGATGGGGGTTGTACATCATTCGAACTATGCGCGGATTCTGGAAGACTGCCGTATCGATATGATGGCGTATTATGGACTGCCATATGTGGAGCTGGAGCGCATGGGATATATGATTCCTGTGCTGGAGTTATCTGAGAAATTCACTGAGAGCCTGAAGTTTGGAGAAGTGGTAAAGGTAGTTCCAGACATTTACAAGGTCAGTGCATACAAGTTTTATATCAGCTACAAAATCTATGATGAAGAGATGAAGACGGTCAAGCATACGGCAACGACAGCACATTGCTTTTTAAACAATGATTTCAAACCGGTCAGTCTGAAAAAAGAAGCACCGGAATTATATGATAAGCTGTTGCTGATGGCAAATCCGGAAGCATACTAGGAAATACGAAAGGAGAATGACATGATACAGGAAAAGGAACATAAGAGCGTCGTATTTTCGTGTGAGGTTTTTCCACCAAAGCGTGATGATGACATCTATCAGATTTATAAAACACTGGATGAGATCAAGACTTTGAAACCGGATTTTATCAGTGTGACTTATGGTGCCGGTGGCAGTAACAGCAAGAAAACGGCAACGATCGCGGCATATATTCAGAATATCTGTGAGGTGGAAGCACTTGCACATATGACAGCGGTCGGGATGGATGAAGCAAGCCTTCGCGCATTGCTGTTCGAGTTAAAAAAGAAAGGCGTGGAGAATATTCTGGCATTGCGTGGTGATAAGCCGAGAACAATGTCACAGGAGGAATTTGACCAGCGCTATTTTAAGTATGCAACGGATCTGATTCCAGAGATCAAGAAAAACGGAGATTTCTTTATCGCGGGTGCCTGCTATCCAGAGGTGCACCCGGAGTCTAAGAATCAGGAAGAAGATATCCAACATTTGAAACAAAAGGTAGATCTGGGATTGAATTGTCTGATCACACAGATGTTTTTTGATAACAACGCATTTTATTCTTTCATGGATAAATTGGAGAAAGCGGGCATTGATATTCCGGTGCATGCAGGTATCATGCCAGTGACGGCGGCAAAGCAGCTCGGTACGAGTGTGACGTTGTCTGGTTCTTCGGTTCCGGTAGAAATGAGTAATATGATTGCAAAGTACGGCGAGAATCCAGAGGATATGAAGAAAGCCGGCATTGAATATGCCGTGAATCAGATTCTGGATCTCAAGAAACATGGCGTTGCCGGCGTGCACATTTATTCGATGAATAAAGCAGATGTGACAAAACAGATTTATGAAGCCAGCTTTTAAACTGGCTTCAGTACATCTTTTCGTTTATTTTTCTTGTGTTCATACAGCGATTCGTCTGCCTGATGCAGTACATCCTCGATGTTCAGGGTCGGGTTACAGATGAATGTAGAAACACCTAAACTGATATCAACATAATACGGCTTTCCGTTCGTCTCGTTGAGATGTTCGGAGAGCGTTTTTATTTTACTGCACAGATGATCCAGTGTGTGTGGATCGTCTAGGAAGCAAAATGCTACAAACTCATCGCCGCCGATACGTCCGATAACGTCATCTGTCTCAAAGCTCTGTTGCAGGATCTGGGCGATGCTCTTGATTGCATAATCACCGTTCTTATGTCCGAAGCGGTCATTGACCTGCTTTAGATTATCCATATCAGCAAACAGCAGCATAGCAGGTTTTCCTTCGTTGTAGGAAGAGTTGACAAGGTGCTGTACACTGTCTAAGAATCCGCGACGGTTGTTGATGCCGGTCAGACCATCTGTAATTGACAGTTTATTTAACAGTTTGTTTTTCTCACTCAGTTCAGATGCGGAGCTGGCAAGCTTGCTCTGTGTGAGAAGCTGCTGTTTCATCAGAGAAATAAAGTTCAGTGAAGTTGCAAGCTGTAAACTGTTTGGATAGATATTCTGGAAATGTTCAATTCCGATCTCGCCGACGAACAATCCATATTGGATATTATTTGTAAACAGCGGCGTGATCACGAGGGTACGCCGACGATCATAGGATGTGTACTGGTTGAAGAATACTTTATCCGAAGAAATCAACCGGTCGTCCCCACTTAAGTATACGGTTTTTCTGTTATTGTTGCATGCCTGGAGATAAAGGTTCTTGGGAATCTTCCATGAACCGTCTGACATCAGCATGGCTGGCTCCTCATAGATATACATATAGGAGCTTATAAAATGTGCATCCTGTAATTTATCCATGATGAGACGGAAGCAGGATTCCTCGTCGTCACTATATGTCAGTGTATCTCTTGTGATGTACATGGAGGACCACACAGCCTCCTTGTGATCGTGTATTGTGTTATATAAGGTGCTTGAAGATTTCGCCAGCATATCGGAATAAAGCTGGTTAAACAGCCACATGATCTTGCACTGGTTGATGTTATCCACGAGGGAACAGAGCAACTGATTCAATTCGCGTATCGCATGAGTAAGCTTGTCGTTGCTGAAGTACAGATCAACAAAATCGGTGTCAATCAAGGCCAGCAGACTGCTGGAAATAGCGGCAGCGTCAAATGCCATGGAACCGTCTGCAACTGGTTTTAAGATGAGTTCCAAAGGTTCTGAGAACCGCTCAATTAGTTCCTCGTAGTAGAAATTGTCTTTGTAATCACAAAAGAGATAATTTAAAACATATTTTTTTGCTTTCTGCAGATCGTTGGCTGCAAAAACAGAAGTCAGTTCTTTGGCTTTGTTTAATTTATAATTGCCGCAGCCACATGAAGAACGCACGATCAGGCTGGAACTTAAAATACTTGTGCTTGTACTTCCGTGGTCGAGTAAATTCAATACTTCGTATACGGCATGGTAGCCCATGTCGATAATATGGTTGTGTACGGTTGTAAGCGGTGGATCTAAGACCAGTGCAGCAGGGGCATCGTCGTAACCGGTTACAAGAATATCCTTGCCAATTTCCAGTCCTCTTGCTTTGATGGCGTTGTAGCCACCGATTGCCATCGAATCGTTTGCGAAGACGATCGCTTCCAGATCAGGGTTTGCGTCCAGCAGATTATTGACGATATCTTCGGTAAACTCTGAGAAATTTCCATATACAATACGGTCTTCTTCTACTGGAATGTTATGATCCATCAGAACCTGGCAGTAGGTATCCAGACGTTCTTTTGCGTCTGCATTTTCTCTTCTTCCGCTGACAAAACCGATTTTCGTCTTATGATGTTCGGTGATCAGATGCTCGATTGCCTGCCGCATGCCGGTACGACCTTCTGTATACAGATACGGATAGCCTGGAACTTCAATCTCAATCGTGAGAATTGGAATATTGAAATTCTTCAAAAATGCAATCATATCGTTTTCTGACAGGAAGCTTCCGATTGAACCAATCGAAACGATCAGGGCATCCAGTGTATGTTTGGATGCATAATAAAATATAGAATTATACTGGTAGTCAAACCGCGCATTTTTCGGATCGTTATACGATGCGTTCATATACATGCCCGGAAAGACGATCAGATTAACGTCAAGTTCTTTTGCTGCATAATCGACACCCTTACAAACCTCGTAAGCATAGTCGTTATCCAGATGACAAGTGAAAAAACCAATGTTTAGCCGTTTGCTGCTTTTCTTCATAAAATTATTACACCCCCGAAAGTCTTTATCGCGGCACAGACCCTGTGCACAAAGACCTGATAATAAAATAGTAACATCCACTTATAAAAGTAGCATATATACGCCGGAAATTCAACAAAATCCGACATAAAAAATACACATTTTCAAGGTTTACAAACTGTTCTATATCGACTATAATTATCGAGTATGAAAAGAAGACAGGGTTCGCCCCAAACAGGAGGATAAGATTATGGATTACAAAAAAGCTGGCGTTGATATCGAGGCAGGTTACAAGTCTGTGGAGCTGATGAAAGAGCATATCAAGAAGACGATGCGAAAAGAAGTGCTGACCAACATTGGCGGATTTTCCGGAGCATTTTCATTAAGTACGATCAAGGATATGGAAGAGCCGGTTTTGTTATCCGGAACAGACGGCTGTGGAACGAAAGTGAAGCTTGCAATGGTGATGGATAAGCATGATACAATCGGTATTGATGCAGTTGCAATGTGTGTCAATGATATTGCCTGTGCAGGTGGAGAGCCATTGTTCTTCCTGGACTATATTGCGTGTGGAAAGAACTATCCGGAGAAGATTGCAACGATCGTCAGCGGTGTCGCAGAGGGCTGCGTACAGTCAGATGCTGCATTGATCGGTGGTGAGACCGCGGAGCATCCGGGGCTGATGCAGGAGGATGAATACGATCTTGCAGGATTTGCAGTTGGTGTCTGCGATAAAAAGGATATGATTACAGGACAGAATATCAAGCCGGGTGATGCTTTGATTGGTATTGCATCGACAGGTGTACATAGCAACGGATTCTCGCTTGTGCGTAAAGTATTTGACATGACAAAGGAAAGTCTGTCTACCTATTATGATGAGCTTGGAACAACACTTGGCGAAGCACTGCTTGCTCCGACAAGAATTTATGTGAAGGCACTTCGCAGTGTGAAGGAAGCAGGCGTGACAATCAAGGGCTGCAGCCATATCACAGGTGGTGGATTCTATGAGAATATTCCACGTATGCTGCCAGATGGAATCGTTGCAAGCGTGAAGAAAGACAGCTATGAGGTACCGGCAATCTTCAAGCTTCTTGCAAAGACTGGCGATATTGAAGAAAAGATGATGTACAACACATATAATATGGGTATCGGTATGGTGCTTGCTGTAGACGCTGCCGATGAAGATAAGACACTCGCTGCTCTGGAGAAGACCGGCGATAAGGCATGGGTGATCGGTGAGACAAAGGCAGGAGAAAAAGGAGTCGAATTATGCTAAGAGTTGTCGTGTGTGTGTCCGGTGGCGGAACGAATCTGCAGGCGATTATTGATGCTGTGGCAGACGGTACGATCACAAATACAGAGCTGGTCGGTGTGATCAGCAACAATTATGGCGTGCGCGCATTAGAGCGTGCGGAGAAAGCGGGGATTGATGCCAGAGTTGTATCTCCGAAGGATTACGAGAACCGTGTAGCATTTAATGAAGGTTTGCTTGCTACGATCCGTGCCTATAAGCCGGATCTGATCGTACTTGCGGGATTCCTTGTTGTGATTCCGGAAGCTATGATCGAGGAATATGAGAATAAGATTATCAACATTCACCCATCCCTGATTCCATCGTTCTGTGGAACTGGATATTATGGCTTGAAGGTGCATGAGGCAGCACTTGCCCGTGGCGTTAAGCTGACTGGTGCAACGGTACATTATGTGGATAAGGGAACGGATACAGGACCGATTCTTCTGCAGAAGGCTGTGAAAGTGAAGCCGGGAGATACACCGGAGGTTCTGCAGAGACGTGTGATGGAAGAGGCGGAGTGGAAATTACTTCCGGTAGCCATCAATATGATTGCAAATGGTGAAGCATAGGAATAGAACCGAATAAAGGAGGAAATCATGAAAGTACTTATCGTAGGTGGCGGTGGCAGAGAGCATGCCATTGCATGGAAGTGTAGTCAGAGTAAACGTGTGACAGAGCTTTATGCAGCTCCTGGAAATGCAGGTATTGCGCAGCTTGCAACCTGTGTAGATATATCGGTAATGGATGCAGAGAAACTGGTTGCATTCGCAAAGGAAAAGGAAATTGATCTTGTAATCATCGGACCGGATGATCCGCTTGTTGCCGGTGTTGCAGACGCTTTTATGGATGCTGGCATCCGTGTGTTTGGTCCAAGAGCTAATGCGGCAATTATTGAAGGATCAAAGGCATTTTCCAAGGATCTGATGAAGAAATATGGAATCCCATCTGCAGCCTATGAGACATTCGACAATGCAGATGCGGCGCTTGCATATTTAGAGACAGCCAAAATGCCGATCGTACTGAAAGCGGATGGACTGGCACTTGGTAAGGGCGTATTGATCTGTAATACACTCGAAGAGGCGAAGGAGGGCGTCAAGACATTGATGCTCGACAAGCAGTTTGGTTCAGCCGGAGATAAAATTGTTATTGAAGAGTTCATGACAGGACGTGAAGTATCCGTACTCTGTTTTTGCGATGGAACACATATCAAGCCGATGGCTTCTGCACAGGATCACAAGCGTGCAAAAGATGGCGATCGGGGACTTAACACCGGTGGTATGGGAACATTCTCCCCAAGCCCGTTTTATACAGATGATGTAGACAAATTCTGCAAGGAACATGTCTACCAGAAGACGATGGATGCGATGAAGGCAGAGGGCAGAGATTTCACGGGAATCTTATTCTGTGGTCTGATGCTGACACCGGATGGTCCACGTGTACTGGAGTACAATGCGAGGTTTGGTGATCCGGAGGCACAGGTCGTACTTCCGCGTATGAAGAACGATATCATTGATGTGATGGAGGCATGTATCGATGGCAAGCTCGATGAGGTAGAGCTGGAGTTTGACGAGCAGGCAGCGGTCTGCGTAGTTCTCGCGTCAGACGGATATCCGGAGCATTATGACAAGGGATTTGTGATTGACGGTCTGGATACATTTAAGGATAAAGAAGGATACTATGTATTCCATGCAGGAACCAAGCAGACAGATAAAGGAATTGTAACAAATGGTGGCCGTGTATTAGGTGTGACAGCAAAGGGAAAGACATTGGTAGAGGCACGTGCGAACGCATATAAAGCAACAGAATGGATTCAGTTTGCAAATAAATATATGCGACATGATATTGGTAAGGCCATCGATGAACAGTAATTAGGAAGAAGGAATTTTATGTTCATTGAACTTGATTTTAACAGCAACGAGGCAATTTATATGCAGTTGCGGAATCAGATCATACTGGGAATTGCACAGGATAAAATCAAGAATGGTGAGTCGTTGCCGTCTGTTCGGCAATTGGCGGAAGATATCGGTGTGAATATGCACACAGTAAACAAAGCATATGCATTACTTCGAAATGACGGATATCTGAAGCTTGACCGTAGAAAAGGAGCTGTTGTCTGCGTGACGGTAGAGTCGCGCAAGGAACAGCTCGAGAAGGTCAACCTGGATATGCAGATGCTGGTTGCGGAGGCAATATGCAAAGATATCAGTCTTGCTGAAATGCACCAGATTATAACGGATATGTATAAAGAATTTGGCGACATTGCAAACGGAGGTAACAAGGAAACATGAGACTGGAATATACAGAGCAGGCGCAGGAAGTGCTTGCTGTGATGGAGGAGACTGCCTATCAGATGAAGTTCAGCTATATTGGTACCGAGCATCTGCTCTATGGTATGTTGAGCTGTCCGTGGGTGACTGCGTGGAAGATTCTCGCAGAGAATGGGGCAGACGAATCCTTTGTTTTAAAATATCTGGAACAAAACAGTGGAACGAAGAAGATAAAGACACTTGTGTATTCAGATAAGCTGAATACACTTTTGGAACAGGCGGAAAAGGAAGCGGACAGGCTGCGTAACGAGAAGATCGGTACGGAGCATATTTTGCTTGCAATTTTAAAATCGGAAGATACACTTGCCATCAAACTTCTAAACTCGATGGCAGTTAATTTAAAGAAAACCTTTGTGGACACATTAGTGGCTCTTGGCATGGATATGACGCAGGCAAAACGTGAGCTTGGTGCATTCAGCAACCCAAAGAACAAGAAGAAATCTTCATATCCGACGATGGAGCAATACAGCCGTGATCTGACGGAAGCTGCGCGCGAAGACCGGTTAGATCCGGTTGTTGGCAGAAATGCAGAAGTGGAACGCGTGATGCAGATTTTGTGTCGTCGTATGAAGAACAATCCATGCCTGGTCGGAGAACCGGGCGTTGGTAAGACAGCAGTCGTAGAGGGACTGGCGCAGATGATTGCATCTGGTACAGTACCGGAGATTCTGGCAGACAAGCGTATTTTAAGTCTGGATCTGTCTGGTATGGTGGCAGGTTCCAAATATCGTGGTGAATTTGAGGAACGTATCAAACGTGTGATCGCTGAGGTACGTGCGGCTGGTAATGTGATTTTGTTTGTGGACGAATTGCATACGCTGATTGGCGCAGGTGGTGCAGAGGGCGCTATGGACGCATCCAATATTCTGAAACCGGCATTATCCCGTGGTGAAGTGCAGATGATTGGTGCGACAACGCGGACAGAATACCGGAAGTATATCGAGAAGGACGCGGCGTTAGAGCGACGGTTCCAGCCAGTATATGTGGAAGAACCGACGCGCGAGGAGACGATTGCTATCTTACAGGGCTTGCGTAGTAAGTATGAGGAGCATCACGGGGTAGCTATCTCGGATGATGCATTAGAGGCGGCGACGGATTATGCAATCCGCTATATCAATGACCGATTCCTGCCGGACAAAGCCATCGATTTGATCGATGAGGCAGCTTCGAGAAAGAAACTGTGCATCTTTGCGGGAAATAAGACGGCGAAGAAAGCGGAGGAAACACGTCATAATCTGGAAGAAGCGCTGGAAACTGCACTTGCAGAGGGCGATATTGAAGCGGCACAGGCGTTGAAGAAAGATCTGGATAAGACAGATAAAAAGATCGAAAAGACGAAACATAATATGCGTGAAAAGGAGCAGGAGCACATGCTCGTGACAGAAGAGGATGTTGCGGATGTTGTTTCTGTATGGACAAAAATCCCGGTTAGCAAGATTACTCAGACGGAGTCCCAGCGGTTGTTGAAGCTGGAAGAGATTCTGCATAAGCGTGTGGTAGGGCAGAATGAGGCAGTTGAGACTGTGGCAAAGGCAATCCGCCGTGGCAGAGTTGGCTTGAAAGATCCGAAGCGTCCGATTGGATCATTTTTGTTCCTTGGACCAACTGGTGTTGGTAAGACAGAATTGTCTAAGGCACTTGCGGAAGCAATGTTTGGCAATGAAAATGCGATTATTCGTGTGGATATGTCTGAATATATGGAGAAACACAGCGTATCGAAGATGATAGGTTCGCCTCCGGGCTATGTCGGTTTTGAAGAGGGTGGACAGCTTTCCGAACAGGTACGAAAGAATCCATATTCTGTAATCCTGTTTGACGAGATTGAGAAGGCACATCCGGACGTATTTAATGTACTGTTACAGGTACTTGATGATGGACGTATCACGGATTCCCAGGGAAGAACGGTGGATTTCAAGAATACGATCATTATTATGACAAGCAACGCCGGAGCACAGCGTATCGTTGACCCGAAGAAGTTGGGATTTTCAAACGTGGAAAATGCAGAGTCCGAGCATAAAGATATGAAGAATAATGTCATGGAAGAAGTGAAACGGATGTTCAAACCAGAATTTCTGAACCGTATTGATGACATTATTGTATTCCGTGCGCTCTCGAAAGAGGATGTCAAGGGCATTGCTGCGCTCATGCTGAAGGAACTGAAGAACCGCCTGGCAAAACAGATGGATATTACACTTACCTATGGTGACACGGTGAAGAACTTCATTTTCGAAAAAGGCTATGACAAGAAATATGGAGCAAGACCACTGAAACGGGCAATTCAAAATAATATAGAAGATTCTCTGGCGGAGGAAATTCTGTCCGGAAAGATTCAGGCATCCGACAAGGTAAGCATGACCGTGGTGGATGGCAAAGTTGTGTTCACAAAAAAATAATAATTTTGAACAAATTTCACGTAAGATTTTGTAGAAATTTATGTAAAATTGTTGTATAATGAAAAAGAATTGAGCAAGAACGAATTCGAGATACGAAATTATAAAATACAATACGGAGGAACAGAATATGGCAGTGATTGATGAACTGATCCGCGAAGAAGAGACAGGAGCCTTGAGCTTTGGTAATTTTGCACTGGCAACAAAGACAAAGAAGGATGGCTTCCAGTATCAGGGCGATAGCTATAAGATTAAAACTTTCCGTGAGATTACAAAGCTGGAAAGAAATGGAATGTTTGTATATGAATCCGTACCTGGTACAGTTGTACATGACTTCCGCGCGACAGATAAGGCAGTGAATTTTGTGGTAGAAGGCGAAGAAGATTCCCAGATCACGCTGGAGTTAGAGGCTGAGAAGGAATACAAGATTCATATTGACAAGGTATATGTTGGAAAGATGAAGACAAACCTTGGTGGCAAGCTGAATCTGAGTGTAGAGCTGGAACCATCTAAGATGGTAGATATTCTTGTAGAGAAAATCTAATTTGACGAATGAACAGAGCTGTCGCACCGGACAATATATGTCTGGTATGGCAGCTCTTTTGTTATATTGAGGAGAAATAAATGGCAGCAAAGGAAAAACAGATATTTTTTTGTAAAGAATGTGGATATGAGTCTGCAAAATGGCAGGGACAGTGTCCGGGATGCCATGCGTGGAATACATTTGTAGAAGAAAAGGTGAAAGCTGGCGTCAAAGGAGCGGTGAAGCAACCGAAGGATGCAGTCAGTCCTATGGGTATTTTGCAGGTGACAACGGCGGAGGAAAGCCGCGTGCAGACCGGTATGCGGGAATTAGACCGCGTGCTGGGAGGAGGGATTGTTAAAGGTTCTCTGGTACTTGTCGGTGGTGATCCCGGAATCGGAAAATCAACCATCCTCTTACAGATGTGTCGGAATCTGGTGCATCAGAATGTGAACGTACTCTATGCCTCTGGTGAGGAATCGTTGTCCCAGATCAAGATGCGCGCAGAACGGATTGGCGTATTTGAGAAGGATATGCTTCTTTTGTGCGACAATGATATGGATAATATTGAACGGGTAATTACCAAAAGCAATGCAAGTGTGGTGATTATTGATTCCATACAGACAATGGTAGTCGAAGAAGTTGGCACTGCACCGGGTACGGTGACGCAGGTACGGGAAGTGACGGCGCGACTGATGCAGGTAGCAAAACAGTATGGGATTGCTATTTTTATTGTTGGACATGTAACAAAAGAAGGAAATGTGGCAGGACCACGTACACTGGAACACATGGTAGATTCTGTTCTGTATTTTGAAGGTGACCGGAATCATGGGTTCCGTATTCTGCGTGGCGTGAAAAACCGGTTTGGTTCTACAAATGAGATCGGTGTATTTACCATGACAGAAAAAGGATTGGAGGAAGTTGATAATCCTTCACAGGCCCTCCTAAATGGACGACCGCAGAGTGTATCCGGTTCTGTCGTTGTGTCTTCTTTAGAAGGAACACGTCCGATCTTAGTGGAATTGCAGGCACTTGTCTGCCAGACAAATTTCAATATGCCACGACGCACATCAGTGGGAATTGATTATAACCGTGTGAATCTGATTTTAGCTGTCATGGAGAAACGTGTCGGTATGAACCTGTGGGGCTATGATGCGTATGTGAATATTGCCGGTGGTATGAAAGTAAATGATACTGCTGTTGATTTAGGTGTTGCGTTTGCAATCGCATCCAGCATGAATAATAAAGTTGTACCAAGTGATACGATGATTATCGGGGAGATTGGACTTGCCGGGGAGATCCGAGGTGTCACAAATGTCCTGCAGCGAGTGAAGGAAGCCGACAAGATGGGATTCGCAACCTGTATTATTCCGAAGTCCAATTATGATAAAGCGATGGATAAGTTCAATGTAAAAATCCTATGTGTATCGACGCTGGTAGAGGCTCTTTCTTTGCTGTGATAGAGGCTTTGAAAATGGCACTTGGAAGCAACTAGAAAAAAATCCAAAAAAATTCAAATTAGCTGTTGACTTTCTAAAAATGAAGTGCTATTATAAGCAAGCTGTCGCTGATACGACAGCAAAAAACACCATTCGATATCACGTTTTGAAAATCAAAAAGTTGAAAAAACTTCTTGACAAAGACAAAACAAAGTGATATTATAAGGAAGCTGTCGCTGAGGACAGCAACAACGAACCTTTGACAAATTA
>DJEI01000019.1:313-2503 GCA_002431865.1 Lachnospiraceae bacterium UBA5902 | reverse complement strand
ATCCCGTATCTCTTGCATACATTTATGAACAGGTCGCGCCTTATACCAAGGCACGAAAAAATCAGTGGTGGAAAGAAAAGATCCGCCAGACGCTGCAGATCAATCCCATGCACTTCACCCACGACGGGCGAGGCTTATGGTCATTGAACAAGAATGCAGCATAGTAACCCATGATGAAAGGGATGCCACCTCGGTGGCATCCCTTTTTGCATAGGAGTTTGCAATTAGGACACACTAATAATCGAAAAAGTGTTTACATTTTTACTGCCGTTTAATATAATGTGAAGTAAGAATGTAAATGCCTTTGCGAGGAGGGGTGTGTCATGGATCAGATATGGATACGAATAAACGAATTAGCTGAGGCAAACAACGGATTTGTTCGGACAGCACAGGTTGAAGCACTTGGTATCAGCAGACCTATGCTGCGCAAATATACCAATGCCGGGAAGCTGGAACAGGTACGCAAAGGACTGTATGTGCTTGCATCTGGCATGCCGGACGAATACGCACTGCTTCAAGAGCAGTGCCGTGACGCTGTTTTTTCTTACGGTACTGCGTTATACTTATGGGGGCTTTCAGATCGAACGCCGCACATCTATGATATTACCGTTCCGAAAGATAAGAACATCTCCATATTAAAACGAGATAATCCTAATTTGCGGTGTCATTATTTGCCGAGAGAAATCTATGAGCTTGGTATTACGCAGACACGCTCTCCACAGGGAGCGGAAGTACGATTATATGATAAAGAGCGTTGCATTTGTGATTTGGTTCGCCACAAAGAACAGATGGATATGCAGCTATACACGCAGGCAATCAAGGATTATTTCAAGGCAAAGCCCAACAATCGGAAACTGCTTAAATACGGAAAGCTATTCGGAATAGAAGATAAAATCAGAACCTATATGGAGGTACTATAGTGAAAACGCCGGAACAGTTAAAAGGAACCATACGCAGTATGGCGACGAAAAAGAATCTCCGGGCGCAGGAAGTTCTGCAAATGTTTCTGTTTGAGAGAATTTTGGAGCGCTTGGCCAATTCAGATTATCAGAAGAACTTTATTCTCAAAGGCGGTCTGCTGATCTCCTCAATGATTGGTATCAGCGAGCGGACTACAATGGACATGGATACTACTGTCCGCGGAATTCAGATGGAAGATGATGATATTGTCCGAATCATCAAGGAAATTTTGACGGTAGATGTTGGAGATGGTATCTTTTTTGAATATGAGAGCATTGAGCCTATCCGGGAAGAAGACGCTTATAATAACTTTCGGGTGCATTTGCGCGCAAAGTACGGAAAAATCGACTCGCCGATGAAGATAGATGTAACGACCGGCGATATGATCACTCCGGCCGCAGTACAATATGATTTCCCAATGCTTTTTGAGGATAAGACCGTACCGGTTATGGCCTATACACTTGAGACCGTGTTGGCCGAAAAGTACGAAACGATCATACGGCGCAATATCGGTATGACGAGAGCAAGAGATTTCTACGACCTTCATATACTGTATCGTAGTCGGCAATCGGAGATCCGCATGGATGTTCTCAGAGCAGCCGTACTACATACGGCACAGAAACGAGCATCTCTTGAAGATATCAGGGACTGGAAAGACATCCTGAATGACTTGCGTGAAGAACCTCAAATGTATCTGCTATGGGATAATTACATAGCTGAGAACAAATATATCGGGAACTTGAAATTTCATGTAGTGCTCGATACTGTAGAAGAGATTGCGCAGGTATTAAATCTCTGATTTCGCACAATTCAAGATTTCAAGTTGGAATGGTCTCTTTTCAAGTGAACGGATTGACTATTACGGAAGTATCTGTTACAATACTCGTATAAGTATCAAGTTTGGTTTTGAGCCAAGCACAGTTTAACAGAGTTTTCCAAGTGTCATTTGCTTTATTGCAAATGGCACTTTTTTGTTTCCGGCCAATTTCATAGGGCATAAGCCAGCAGTCCAATCAATGGGTTGCTGGCTTTTGTTATATCACGGCGGATACCGCCACAAAAACGAAAGGAGATCGCAAAAATGTTACAACCATGCCAGGACAACTATTCCACGACCTTTGCTTCCTATGAGGGGATGCGCCGGTACCATGAGAAGGAAACGCTGGAAAGCAAGTGGCACAGATGCAGAGTCAATGAACTGCACATCGAGCCGCTGGATAAGGCGTCACC
>DJEI01000019.1:0-242 GCA_002431865.1 Lachnospiraceae bacterium UBA5902 | reverse complement strand
TCTGCATTCGCTGCGGGAATCAGCGCCGAGTCTGTCGAGGACACGGCAGAAAACCTTGGCCTTGCCCTGCGAGTGGATGGTTCCTACTACCCCATTCGTGGCACGGCCTATAAGAGCCTGCTGGACAGGGCAAAAATCAGCGGCACGGCGCTGCCAAAACTGAGCCGCGAGAGATTGGCATCCGTTCTCAATGACTGCCTGGAACTGTATTCTTCGGAGACGCTCCTGCTTATCCGGGACGA